>JBGPHB010000930.1:0-2514 GCA_041484155.1 Bryobacteraceae bacterium | reverse complement strand
CGGATCCAGTATTGGGTGAGTGTGGCCTGATCGCTCGAGGGTACGCCGTTGCGCCGGTAATAATCTTCCTTCAGGTGGGTGGTGGTGATTTTCAGCATTTCCCCTTCCCACGTCGCCGTGGAAAACCCGCCCCAGGTGTGCGCCGCGTACTTAGAGGGATGCGGTCTGCCGTCGGTGTAATACGGGTTGTCGATGGACCGGAGCCACTCCGCGTGCCAGGCGGTGACTTCGCGCGATACCGCGTCGACTTCTTTCCAGATGCGCACCTGCGACGGGCCGCGTGAGATGTACATGGCGCCGTGGGGCCGGCACTGCCACTCGGGTAGAGTGTAAAGCGAAGCGTTCCACGCTTGCGCCCTGAGCGAGCCGGCATGGCTCATCGGGATGCCGATGAACTCGCCGATGTAGGGGTTACCGGTGTTGTCCTCGTCCTGCACGGTGGCCCATTCCCCGGAAAAATCCATCTGGGCAAACGCCGGGACACTGATGAGCGCCACCAGCAGCGGGAGCAACGGACGCATGAGAACCTCCTTATGATCTGTCAAATATTGATACCACACTTCTTTAGTGGCTGCGACATGGATGCCCGCTCCCTCACGGTCGCGGTTCGGGGCCGGCGCGGTGGGCAATCAGCCCCTTACCGAACCGCGACCGTGAGGGAGCGGGCAAATAAGCGGTTGGGATTTGACGCCGGGGGCCGGAACGACACAAGATGGTTGACGGACTGTTGAACAGGAGGATGAGTCATGCAGGATATTAAGATAGACCGGCGGGCGTTCCTCAGTCGGGGAACTGTGGCGGCGAGCTTGCTCGTCGGCGGTTACGTCAAGGGCAGTTCTACCGCACCTATCGCGGAGACCACCACCGGCAAGGTCCGGGGCAGTCTTCAAGACAAGGTAAACGCCTTCAAAGGCATCCCCTATGGCGCCTCGACCGAGGGAGCGCGGTTCCTGCCTCCTGCCAAGCCCCAGCCGTGGACGGGCGTCCGCGACGCGCTGGAGTTTGGACCGGCGTCGCCCATGATCCCCTCGCAGTTGATTCCCGAGGCGATGGCGCAACAACCCGCGAGCGACGCGAACGGCAGCGAGGATTGCCTGCACTTGAACGTATGGAGCCCTGGCTTGGGTCGCGGAAAGCGCCCCGTGATGGTTTGGTTCCACGGCGGCGGATTCTCGGCTGGCTCGGCGAACTGGAGCATGTACAACGGCGCGAACCTTGCAGCCAAGCAGGATGTCTTGGTGGTGACGGTCAATCATCGCTTGAATGTGTTCGGGTACTTGTATCTCGCCGAACTCGGCGGCGAAAAGTACGCGCACGCGAGCAACGTCGGGATGCTGGATATCGTCGGCTCGCTCGAATGGGTGCGCGACAATATCGCGAACTTTGGCGGCGATCCCGGCAACGTGACCATCTTCGGCCAGTCCGGCGGCGGCGGGAAGGTAAGTGCGCTGCTGGGGATGCCGGCGGCCAAGGGCCTGTTTCATCGCGCGATCGCGCAGAGCGGATCGATGGTGAAAGGGGTTCCCCGCGACCGCGCCACCAAATTGGCGGAGGCGTTCATGGCCAAGCTCGGGCTCAAAGGCAATCAAGTGGATGAACTCCAAAAAATGCCGGTCGTTCAATTGTTAGCCGCGATGCGCGGCCTTCAGCTTTCGCCGGTGACCGACGGCCGCACGCTGCCAGCGGATCCGTTCGACCCGACGGCAACCGAAATCTCGGCGAACGTGCCGCTGATGATCGGTTCGACGGAGACCGAGGTCACCTGGAGCACCAGCACCAACTATGACCCGCCCGATGAAGCCGGCTTGCGCGCGCGTGTCAAAGAAGCTTTGCACAGCGACGATCCGGCCGCGGATCGGGTGATCGCGGTATATCGAAAAGGCCGGCCGAAAGCGAGCAATCTGGATCTGGCTCTGATCATCGCTACGGATGCGTCCAACTTCCGCACGGGCACCGACACGATTGCCGAGCGGAAGGCAGCGCTCGGGAAGGCGCCGGTGTACAAGTACTACTTCCAATGGTATTCGCCGGTTCGGGACGGGAAGCCGAGATCGTTCCATACGCTCGATATCCCGTTTGTCTTTCAGAATGTCGATATCGCGCAATCGATGACGGGTTCGGGGCAGGATCGCTACGCGCTGGCCGACAAGATGAGCGGAGCCTGGGCGGCCTTCGCGCGCTCGGGGAATCCGAACCACAAGGGCTTGCCGAATTGGCCGGCGTTCAATGCCAGTCAGCGGGCGACGATGATCTTCAACAACGAGTGCAAGGCCGTTAACGATCCGTACCACGACGAGCGGCTGGCTCGGGGTTAGTGAAGTGCCTGAAAGAATTGTATTGCCAATTCCCGAAGTCTTCGCAGGCTGCGAAGATTCGACCGCGTGCATTTCCAAACCGAACCCCGCCCTGACGGGCGGGGCTTTATCGTGCGTTTACAACCCTCCGCAAGCCCCGCCCGTCCGGGCGGGGTTCCGCTGGCGTACAACTCTTTGGCTGCGGCTCTGCAACTCTGTG
>JBGPHB010000929.1:0-2521 GCA_041484155.1 Bryobacteraceae bacterium | reverse complement strand
CCGGTGTTGACGGACGTACACAAACGCTTTCTTGCCGGTGAAGAGGTCGAGATCTGGCCGTCGCGCGGCACGAACGCGGTGCCCATCGCGTTCAATCCGAGCACGGGCCTCATCTACGCGAGTACGTGGAACATACCGCGCATCCAGCAGCTCGCGCCGCCCAAGCCAACGGTCCCTGGCGGGACCTCGACCGGCGTCATCAGCAGGCTGCTTCCGGAGATTCAGCCGGGAGATGCATTGGGTCACTTCGTGGCGATCGATCCACTCACCGGCGAGAAGAAATGGGAGATCTCCTTGACCGATCTGCCAAGTTCCGCCGGCATGCTGGCGACCGGCGGCGGGCTGGTGTTCACGGGCAGGTTGACGGGTGAGTTCATTGCGCTCGACCAGGACACAGGGAAAACGCTTTGGCAGTTCAAGACTGGATCGAGCGTCAATTCGACGGCCATCACATATACACACAAAGGCCGCCAATATGTGACGATTGCGTCGGGACTCGGCGGCGGCCTCGCCACTCGCTATGCGGCGACTAAAATGCCGACTGGCGGCTCGGTCTGGACGTTCGCGTTGATGCCCGAATGACTCTTCACGGAGCTGGGGCTGAGTTGCCTGGCGAACGGTGATCCACGACAATCTCCCCGCCCTGGATCACTACCTTGACCTTCTACCGGTTCGGTAAGTAGCTGATTGCGCAAAGTGCCGACACCGACCGCGACCGTGAGGGAGCGGGTCGCCGAATCTCTCACTTTCCCACCAGGTGTTGGACGTCCTTCTCATTCTCGTCGCAGACGTACTCAATCAACTCCGTGTCCGCCAGCGCGAGTTGAAGAGGTACGTTCCACGGTTTGGTGTAGGCCTTGGGGTCGTCGATGGTCATCAGAAGGTCGATATGCCCAAAATCGCGGCGGCGGAATCGTTCCGTCAGGCGCAAGGACTCGGTTCCAGGATGGCCGCCGTTGTCCAGCCAGTTATTCTCGAAAAAGCCCGAGGATTCCACCACCAGGGTGTCTCCTTCCCAACGGCCAACCGAGTATCCCATCCAGGTTGGATTGGGATCTTTGGGTAGCGCGCGGCCGTCCATGAAGATCTGCCGATAGCTATGGAGCGCCTCGTAGAGAATCACGATCATTCCGCTGGTGTTCAGTATTTTGAAGGGATACGGCACCACGTTCTCTCGGGGCACCCCCGACAGGACGCAGGAAGCCTGTGGATCGTCTTTGCCCATGGTGTCTTGCCGATGCTTGTACAGCTTTTCCGCCCAAGGCTGGAAAGAAACCTCTCCGGGCTTCAGGTTCTTGGCGAGATTCCCCGTGTACCCTCCCTGTGTCAGCCAGACTCCGGAGAGGTCCAGCTTGCCGTCCGGCATCTTCGGCGCGGGCGCCGTCAGATTGGGTTTGCCGTCTGGTGTGCGCGGGATCCCGGGAGTCGGATAGTTCAACCACTGCGCGCAGGCCGGCAGAGAAATTACGAACGCCCCGGTGATCGCGATCTTGTTGAAATTCATTTTCCAACCATGTGTTCCACGTCTTTGTTGTTCTCGGTGCAGACGTACTCTCCGATGTCATCAGCGGTGTCGAGATCGGAGGCTCGCTTGATGATCCAAGGTTTCGCATAAGCTCCCGGATCTTCAATCGTGAACTCGATCTCCAGATGACCTAAGTCGGGGCGGCGAAAGCGTTCGATGACGTGCATCATTTCGGTGTGCGGATGACCCTGCGCGTACAGCCACGACCGGTCATTGAAACCCACCGTGTCGATCACCAGCGTATCTCCTTCCCAACGGCCGATCGAGTGTCCCATCCAACTCGGATTCGGATCCTTCGGATGGCCGCGCCCATCCAGGAAGACTTGACGATGGCTGGGGATATCGTCCTCGAAAAGCATGACCAGCAGCGCGCGGGTTTGAACCAGCTTGTACGGGAACAGTGCCCCAGCCGCGGCTATTCCACGTGTCAGGCAATGCGCTCCAGGAGCGTCCTTCGAGTTGTTCGCCGCACGCTCTCTTAGAAGCGCCTCGGCCCACGGCAAGGGCTCCGGTTTGCCGGGATCCACCGGCCTCTGTGCCCACCAGACTCCGGACAGGTCGGGTTTGCCCTCCGGAGTGCGCGGGGTGGGTCCGGAGGGTGCGGCATGCGGGCTGGTGAGCTGAACCCTGAATTCCCGGCCGTCCCCCAGGGTATCCAACTGGAAATCGATCAGATGGATATCGAGACTCAAGGTTTGCGCCGCGACGACGGTCACGTTTCGCTGGACGAATGCGTTAAACCCCGGCGCGGCGACCGACACTTCGTAACTGCCGGCCGGCAATTGCGAGAGCGTGTATCGGCCCGTCTCTGAACTGGTGGCCTTGAAGACCGCGCTGGTGCGTACGTTCGTGGCTTGAATCGGAGCGTTCTTGACCGGTTCACCGGGCAGATCGAAAACCGTGCCGGCGATCGTTCCGCCATTTTGCGCAAACGCCGCCGAGGCACACCAGAACAGTGCAATGAAACGCATTCCGCCAAAGTATAGCTAAAAATTG
>JBGPHB010000928.1:0-2542 GCA_041484155.1 Bryobacteraceae bacterium | reverse complement strand
CCGCGACCGTGAGGGAGCGGGTTGAACGAATTTTTCACGTCATCTCTTACCGCTTCCTACTAATGGATTACGGTCGTTAAATCCCCTGCTACGCTCAACACCTTATACAGCCGTGCGGCGCCTTGGTCGATAGCCCTATGACAGACCACCATGAGCGCGATCGCACTCACCCCGACGCAACCACTTGGAGGTCAAGCGCTTCGGACGAATTGGATCATCTCCCGGCGTGACGATCTGGTGTGGTTCATCGGGCCTGCCCTGGTCAGCTACCTGGCCCTGGGGCTGATCGCCGCCGGATTCCCGATCACACTGCTCTATCTACTGTGGTTTGTCGGCGTGGATGGGCCCCACGTCATCGCCACCACGACCCGGACTTACTTTGATACACAAGAACGAAAACGGCTCGGCTGGTTCTTGTGGATTATCTTTCCGCTGGCTCTAGCTGGGCCCCTCATGGTCTGGGCAGGCCAGGGGGCCCTTTTCGGTCTGCTCGCCGTATGCTGGCAGCACTACCACATCGCAAAACAGCATTTCGGTTTCGTGATGCTGTGGAAAGCGAAAAACAAAGAGCGAGATCCGATCGACCTCAAGTTGGACCGCTGGTTTCTGCTGTCATCGACAATTCTGCCCCTGGCGATATTCGTGATCAAGACCAGGTTTGAGAATTGGCCGTTCTTGGGTCAGCTTGGCGCCGTGGCGACGGGGATGTACTTGATATTCGTCGCGGTGTACGTTGGACGCCAGGTGAAAAAGTTCCGCCAGCGGCTCCCGATGAATCCTCCAAAGCTGCTGTTGCTATCGGTGCTGGCGCCCCTGCAATGGATCGCGTTTCTGTACGCCGCCAGCGCGGGGCCCAACGGAATCCTGCGGGCGGGCATCGCGCTCGGTTTGTTTCATTCCTTCCAGTACCACCGGCTTCTGTGGTTTCACAATAAGAACCGCTACTCGACTCCAGGCGCCGCGCAGCGGCACGGGTTGGCGGTCTTCTTCGCGAAAGACTTTGGCTATTACATCTTCACGGCAATTGGTTTACATCTTCTTTTCAACACCCTCCCGCAAGCACTTTTCCCCGCGGTGGAATGGCTCAAGGCCGCGATTTGGGGCATCCCGTTCACGCACTACATGCTCGATTCCAGGATCTGGCGGGTGCGGAGCGATAAAGAGCTGGCGGCTGCCCTGCGGTTTTGAACCCGTAGAAGAGCAGGCCGGGGGGCTTCCTTTCACTTTCGAATAGGACTATACTTCTGCTAGCTCGAATCGAGGCCCTTTGTCATACGGCTTCATCTGGAGGATTCCATGTTCGATAGCCTCGAAGAGCAGATCCGGAAAGATCAGAACAAGGCCAGCACCAGCGGGCAACGCATGATGATGTATGTGATCTATGCGCTGGTGGGCGTGCTGGTGTGCGGCGGCGTCATTCTCGGCGTACACATGCTCGGCTAGATCGGTATCAGTGAACCCCGCCCTAACGGGCGGGGCTTGCGCTCCCTATTTCGGCGCTGGCGCGGCCGCGTTCTCCGCGGCCAACAACACAATCTCGTTGCGCGGAAAGGCGAACTTGCGGCCGGTCTCGTCGATGACGTTCACCTGGGAGATGTACTGACCCGCGGGCAGCCTCGCCAGTGGGATTTGGAACGCGAAGGGAGCCACGCCGGGCCGCGATGTGCTCAACTTGTTGAGCCTCACGGGAGGGGAACTGTAGGCTTTGCGCGCGCCCAGGAACAAGTCCACTGCCGCCGACAGGCTGGGCGTTTTGCGATCCGGGTCCATGCCCGGATCGTAGACCTCGAAATAGACGTACATGGTCTGGTCTTTGCGGAAGACGCGCGTGATGCTCGGCACGATCTTCTGGGCGCCCTGCACCAGCGGATTGGCGGCAGTCAGCTTCTTGTTCGAATCGGCTGCGCCCACGGCGGCCGTAATCGGTTCTTTCTGACTGCTCCAGATCACTGAACTCAGGCGCAACGACCTTCCACCGTTCAGATCGGGAACCGTAAACTTGGTTTCGAACGTCCCCATTTTTCCGCTCTGGTTTTCGCGCGCCAGAAAGCGCAGCGAATAGGCGCCCGGTGAGAGCGTCAGCCCGGCGTCGTATTGCAGGTGGCGGCGGCCGATCTGCGCGGCGTCCGACTCGTTCAACTTTACCGTGATGTTGTCGCGCACACCCGAGACCAGCTTGCCGGTGGTGTCACGTACCTGGCCGATGAAATCCAGATCCGCGGTCTCCTTGGCGCCTTTCCGGGTGAGTCCCACGGCCGAGCCGGGAATCTTCACCGAGATCGCCACGAAGTAGCGGTCCCTGGCCACGCGGAAATAGTCGACTTCGAGCGCCAGGGGCAGCTCGCTAACCGGATCGCCCAAGGTCAGGGCCTCTTCAAGCTGCCGTTCTTTGTCGGCGGAGTTGAAATTCTTGAACTGCTTCGAAGCGTAGTAGCCGTTGCGGTAATCCAGTTTCGCCTGCAATTGGCGATTGAGGAGGTTCACTTTGATCCGGCGATACCTTCCGTCCAAGGCATCGTTCTTGCTGTAGTAACCGATGATG
>JBGPHB010000927.1:0-2547 GCA_041484155.1 Bryobacteraceae bacterium | reverse complement strand
GCGAGCGAGCGAAACGAGTTCCAATTGTTCCAGGGGAACAAGAGCTCTTTCATGACTGGCCCGCCGTTAATGTGGCAGGCGAAGCAGGTTCCTTGGCGGGTCGGGAGTGTGGCCTTATCCGCATCCACTGACGTACCGCGAAACTTCCATGTGGGAACGCTCTCGCCGGCCTGCTGATCGAGTCTGTAAAAATTGTAGCGGCTGCGTGAATCGTCCCACCCCCAGGCTTCGATGAAGCCCGGACGTACCTGATTGGAATCGAAAATGAACGACAGCATTACGTTGGGATTGAGCACCCCTTGGTTCGATCCGCTAAAGCCGGTCACCGCGCGCCGCGATTGGCCGAGCGCTGGATCGACAATTTTCTCGTCGACAACAAACAGATGCGCCTTGCCTGAGGCGCCCTTGATGAGCCGCTCAAGTTCATCCAGGCGCGCTTCGCCGGGTTGGTTCTTGAACACTAATCGGAACAGGGGATCGCCAAGTGCGGCGACTTCGGACGCGGTCAGAGCCTGAAGCGGTGCGTTTTCGCGAACTTGTTTCCGGAGCGCGGGCTGTGCGGCGAGACAGCCGGCCAGTGTAAGCATGATGACGAGGTTCTTCATCCGGCGCCTCCTCCGGCCGCCGCCTGATCGAGACGGACCGAATTCTCCTGGCCGATGCGTGACCACTCTGGCAAGTCGGCTTCGGCGGCGGATACGACGACGGCCCGCACACGCAGCCGCGAAGCCACCTGTGCACCGGTTGTAACCGATTCGCCGTCGATCGACAGGCCCGTGGCGTTCTTGAGAACGGCGCGGCGCCCGGTGCGGGTAATCGCCCAAAGCCCGCCGTTTCCGGCGGGATCGTTGATATCGATCTGCACGCCATTGCGCGCCCAGATGCCGCTGAGACGCGCGATCTCGATTCCCGCGGGGTCCCGCAGGCTGAGCCCGCGCTGGGCCCGGGAGAGGTCCTGAACCGCGGTCGCGATGGAAGGGTCGGAGTTGCGTCCAGGACCACAGAAACCACCGAGAGTCCCGCAGATGGCGCCCGAGGCCACCGCCGGGTTCGGTACCGCTCCCCGGCCCACCAGGTTGAACAGTGCGCCCAGCGTGTTGAACTGCTGCGCGAGGCAAAGGATCCCCTTGACGCCGTTGTTCCAAGGGTTCTGTTGGGCAAAGCTGGAAAAGCTGCCGGCGCGGCCCTCCGGGGTAGAGGTAGCGGGGTCGAATCCAGGCCCGAACAGTTCAGCCGCCTTAGGGCTGGCGCCGGGAATTACGGCCTTGATGGCGGCCACAACTGCATCCATCCCGACCATGGCCAGCGCCTCGTAGTATTCGAGGAATTCCGTGGTGAAGGTGATCTGCTTGACCTTGGCGCCGGTCCGCTCGACTCTCCATTCAACGTACTCGTCCTGAAAGCGGAAACGATTGGCGTCGATCTCCTGGTTGGTACCGGAGGCGGTGATCGGGAAGGCGGACCACTCGACGGCATCCTCTCTAGGGAGGGTGGCGGCCGGCAATTCGCCAAAGGCTTCGAGTAGCGTGAACGCCGATTTCGCGAGCTTGGCATGCATCCGGTACTGCGCATGCAGCAATTGCCGGTAGTTTGCCAGTGCTTTGGGCGGCGTCAGCGTCCCGCCGGGGTCTTTATAGTTGAACATCGAATCACCTCATTCGCTTTGATCCACAGACGTACCGAATTATACGCCAGTTTGGCGACAAAAGAAACAACTTAAGAAATAAGCGCCGCGAGTCCCGCAAAATGCTGTCAGGCGGGCAGTTTGGCGAGCATCAAGGCTGAGAGGAGCCCGGGGTACTAAGGGCTCTCCTTAACTCCTCAATCCTCTTATCCGAGCCGAGAAAAAGATTCTCGGGAAACCTGCGATACGTCAGGATTTCCCGATAGATCGGCCCGGCCCCATTGTGGTTCACTCCCATTCCAGCCAGGTACTGCAACCGCAGGTTCAGGTCCCGATTGATTTCGGCGTGCTCCAGCCACGGGGCCAGATCGGACGCGCGGCCTGCGTAGGTCGCGAGCAAGCTGGACGCGGACTGAAATCCCACTCCTCTCAGCGATCTGGCGACCGGTGTATAGTCGGCGCGATCCAGGCGGTTTTGAAGTTCGTCCACGTCGATCCTGGTCGGCTTCGCCTGGCCCAATAGAACCGTGTCGTAGCCTTCGCCGCTGATGTCATTGCCCCAAATCGTTCCATTGGGGAATACTTTGAAAAAGGTGGCCAATTCGCTTTTGACCGTCTCCACATCGCTTTCGTACAGAGGCACCCACTGCGTGATCACTCCGTCTGCATTAAGATGACGCTTACATAACTCGAAGTACTCCTGCGAATACAGCGTCGAGCTGCCTTTCACCCATGGATGGATCGGATCGGACGTGATGATGTCGAATTTGTCTTGCGTCGTGAGAATGTAATGCCGGGCGTCGTCGTAGATCACTTTGACGCGCGGATGGTTCACCACGTCGTAATTCTGTTTCGCAAAGTAACGTGCCGCAATCGGAGGGACCAGCGGTTCGATTTCGCAGATAACGATCTTCTCGATGTTG
>JBGPHB010000926.1:0-2548 GCA_041484155.1 Bryobacteraceae bacterium | reverse complement strand
GATGGATCCGAGACCGCCGGCGCGCTTCCCTTTGTACTCGGCGCCGATCGCCTGCGCGGCGTCTTCGATGACCGGAACGCCCATGCGGTTCAGCGCGTCCAGGTCGGCGCAACCCCCGAACAGATGCACCGCGAGAATCGCTTTGATTTTCGGATGTTCGGCGAGCGCCTTTTCGACCTGAGCCACGTCGATATTGAACGTCGCGGGTTCGACGTCGACGAATACCGGACGCGCGCCCGCCAGCGAGATCGCTCCGGCCGTGGCGAAGAATGTATAGGGCACGGTCAGCACTTCGTCGCCGCGACCGATCCCGAGCGCCTTCAGAGCCAGCAGCAGCGCGTCCGACCCGGAAGCACATCCCACTGCATATCGAACGCCGCAGTAGCGGGCAAGCTGGTCCTCAAAGCCACGGACCTCTTCGCCGAGGATGAATTTGTGCGAGTCGACAACCCGGGCGATCGCGCCCATGATTTCGTCATGGATTGGGCGCAATTGTGCGCCGAGATCGAGCAGGGGAACTTCCACCTTGTACATGGTACCCTGCCCATGTGAAGATCGGCATTACCTGCTATCCCACTTACGGCGGCAGTGGAATCGTCGCCACGGAACTCGGCCTGGAGCTGGCCACTCGCGGCCACGAGGTCCACTTCATCACCTACGCCAATCCGATCCGGCTGGATCCCGGCATTCCTCGAATCCATTACCACGAGGTGGAGGTGTCGAATTATCCGCTGTTTCAATATCCGCCATACTGTCTCGCACTCGCGTCCCGGATGGCCGAAGTGGCGGCTGGTTACGAACTGGATCTGCTGCACGTACACTACGCCATCCCACATTCGATCGCGGCGCTGCTGGCCAAGCAAATGACTGCCAACCGGCGGCTGCCATTCGTAACCACTCTGCATGGCACCGACATCACTCTGGTTGGCGCGGACCGCTCGTATTTTCCGATCACCAAGTTTTCGATCGAGCAATCGGACGGTATCACCACCATCAGCAAGTACCTGCAGGAGCGGACCGTGGAAGTTTTCGGAGTGGCCAACGAGATCCGCGTGATTCCTAACTTTGTGAACTGTGACATCTACCGGCCTGATCCGGAGCGGCGTCCGAGAGAGAAGCAATTGGTTCACGTTTCGAATTTCAGGCCGGTGAAGCGGGTGCTGGACTGTATTCGAATCCTGCTGGAGGTGCGCAAATCGACACCCGCCCGCCTTCTGATGGCCGGCGACGGTCCCGAGCGCGGTCCGGCGGAGATGCTGGCGCGCGAACTGGGATTGCATTCTCACGTGACCTTCCTGGGCAAGCAGGACCACGTGGAGCGGCTGCTTCCACAGACTCACGTGCTCTTGATGCCGAGCGACACGGAGGCGTTCGGACTCGCGGCATTGGAGGCGATGGCGTGCGGAGTGCCACCCGTGGCGACCCAGACGGGAGGAGTTTCGGAATTGATCACCGACGGCGTGGATGGCTTCCTCGAGCCGGTGGGAGACATCACCGCGCAGGCGGCCCGCGTGGTTTCGCTCCTCACCGACGATGAACTCTACCAGCGCGTCTCAGCGGCGGCGCGGCGGACTGCGGAGACCCGTTACTGCACATCGCTCCTCATCCCCTTTTATGAGCGATATTACGAGGAAATCTGCGCATGAATGTTTTGGCGATTGGAGCTCACCCCGACGACATCGAGTTTGGCTGCGCGCCCGTCCTCATCAAGGAGGTCAAGAAAGGCAACCAGGTAAGACTGCTGGTTCTTTCGCGCGGTGAAGCCGGGTCGAGCGGCACACCCGAAGGGAGGGAGCGGGAATCGCGCAAGGCTGCCGGGCTTATGGGCGCTGCTATCGACTTCCTGGATTTCGGGGGAGACTGCCATATGCATTACACCCCCGAGAACAGCCTTCGAATCGCAGCGGAAATCAGAAAGTTTCAGCCCGCGGTCGTGCTGGCGCCGAATACGGAGGAGAATCAACATCCCGACCACTCAGTGGTGGGAAGACTCACGCGGGACGCTTGCCGCCTGGCGCGTTATGGGGGGCTTTTGAAGCCTCTGCCGGTGCACAAGGTCGGGAGTTTGTACTTTTACAACGTCACCCAGCACGGTCAGCGACCTGACATTGTCGTGGATATTAGCGATGTGACCGAGGACTGGGAAGCGGCGATGAATTGCCACGAGAGCCAGGTCACTCACAGAAGCTATGTCGATTTGCAGAAGACCGCGGCGCGGTTGCTGGGGCTGTCCATCGGTGTTGAATATGCGGCCGGCTTGTACGTTAACGATCCGGTGCGGGTGGAGCACATTTCGGATATTGTGCACTCGTCACGAAACTTCTGAAGACTCACGCAAAGACGCAAAGGCCGCCAAGAAGATAGTCTGCTTTCTTCTTGGCGGCCTTTGCAGTGCTAACCAATAGGTTCGTTGTTTTTGGCGAAGATTTTTTCATGCAGCCTTGGCCGTCAGTTCGGCAACGGTGGCGCGACGAGCGGCGGAGATGGCCGTGAGCGCTTTGCGGCCTGAGGTGGTGACCTGATAGCGGTGTGTATGAGGCACCTTGCG
>JBGPHB010000925.1:0-2552 GCA_041484155.1 Bryobacteraceae bacterium | reverse complement strand
GTTCGCCCCGCGCTGGGGCTCCGGCTCGTGCCGTTTAGGAGACAGACCGTGACGCCGAACTCGTTCGCGCCGATCCATGTTCCCCCGAAGTCCCCGTCAATCGGAGCGATGAAACGCACGCCGTTGCGAATCTGTACGCGTGGCGCAACCGCTTGAGCGCGGGTCCGCTTCTCATCGCGATTGCAAAGCACCTGGTAGCCGTCTTTCTCAAGAACCCAGGTCACGGTGCACATTACGCGGCCTCCGCGCGCGACGCTTGGAAGCGGAGAGTGGACGGCGCCACACCAAAATCGGGATCGACTTGCCATCCATGCAGTCTCAAGGTAATCGCGATGAGCGCGAAGTGATGGATCGTATGGCTGCTCAGGGTTTGCAACTCCCGTGAGACTGAAGAGTACAGAAAGGGATCTTGGAACTTGCCCGCTTCGGTGTCCTCCATCCGTACGAAGACGCTGGCGTCCCCGCGGAGGGCAGGGGTGTTCTGCAGGCGCTGAATGATGGCGAGGATTCTCTCGCCAGCCGCAGTTCGGCTCCGCTCCACTGACTCGTCCCGCTTCCGGGCGTCATAGTCAATATGACTCGACTCGACACCATTCAGGAAGCACTCGTAAAACTCCAGGATGTGCCGCAGGTGGCTCCCGACGCGGTGAGGGGCAAAGTCCCGCGGCGACGACGTGAACGCTTCGTCACTGATCTTTTCAACGATCGCCCGCGCCTGCTGAAGCCAGGTGACGTTCGTTTCGATCAGGGCCGTCTGCCGGTCTAACAGATCTCCGTGTGGTTGTGCCATATCGATAACACCAAGATCCGTCCCCCAGATGGGTTTATTCCGGAATATTTCCGGCGTCCGGTGGATTCAGATGCCAGAACCATGCAGACCATCGCTGAAGCCCGAGGTAACTGATCTGGGATCGTGGCAGCGCTCCAGAGCCACTGGCCAGAGTACTTCATAGAAGCGGCGGCCCTTGGCCTGTTCATGATCTCCGCCTGCACCTTCGGCGTGCTGCTTGAGCATCCTAATTCATTCATTCATAAAGCATTACCGGACGCCTTCCTGCGCCGGGCCCTAGCGGGGCTGGCCATGGGCCTCACGGCGATCGGCATCATCCGATCGCCCTGGGGCCAGCGTTCGGGGGCCCACATGAACCCATCTGTGACCCTGTCCTTTCTGATGCTCGGAAAAATCGAGCGATGGGATGCAGTGTTCTACATACTATTCCAGTTCCTCGGCGGCACTGCTGGGGTGTTGGTCTCTCTCGTGGTGATCGGTATGTCCGTTCGGCATTCGGCTGTGAATTACGTTGTCACCGTGCCTGGTCCCGGCGGACCGGCCGTCGCCTTCTGGGCCGAATTCGCGATTTCGATGTTGATGATGTCGACCATCCTACTGGTATCGAATTCGCGACGCCTCAGTCGTCTTACGCCGTTTTTCGCGGGCACTCTCGTCGCCGCGTATATCACCATCGAGGCGCCACTTTCCGGGATGAGTATGAACCCCGCGAGAACCTTCGGGTCGGCTGTCCTCGCGAACGAGTGGACCGGATCATGGGTCTACTTCACCGCGCCTCTAGCGGGTATGCTGCTCGCCGCCTTGCTCTACAAAGTCCGGCATGGCGCCCACGCCGTCTTCTGCGCAAAACTTCACCACTGCAACGACCAACGTTGCATATTCCGCTGCAATTTTGGAGAACTGAATGCCCACTAACTACGACGTGATCATCATCGGAACCGGCGCGGGCGGCGGTACGCTCGCCTCCAAGCTCGCGCCCACCGGAAAGAAAATTCTTCTGCTCGAGCGCGGCGACTACGTCAAGCGCGAAAAGGAAAACTGGAGCTCCGCCGCCGTCAACCAGGGCCGATACCAAACCAAGGAATTGTGGCGGGACCGCGACGGGAACGATCTCCATCCCCACACGAACTATTACGTCGGCGGCAATACAAAATTTTACGGCGCGGCGCTGTTCCGGCTGCGTAAAGAAGACTTCGGTGAAATCCGGCACCACGGGGGCATTTCTCCGGCCTGGCCGATTTCCTACGACGATCTGGAATCCTACTACAACCAGGCCGAGCACCAATACCAAGTGCACGGCCAGCGCGGCGAGGACCCGACCGAGCCGCCGGCGAAGTGTCCCTATCCGCACCCCGCGGTGAGCCACGAGCCGAGGTTGCAGAAGTTGAGCGAGGATTTCGCCCGCCTGGGACTGAAGCCGTTCCACACGCCCCTCGGAGTCATGCTCGACGAAAAGGATCCTCGCAGCAAGTGCATCCGGTGCAGCACGTGCGACGGCTTTCCCTGTCTGGCGTATGCCAAGGCCGACGCCCAAGTGCTGGGTGTCGATCCGGCGCTGTCTTATCCGAACGTGACGCTCATGACCAGTGCCTATGTCGAGCGCCTGGAGACCAGCCCCTCGGGCCGCCAGGTGACCAAAGTGTTGGTCAAGCGCAATGGCGTCTACGACGAACTTTCCGCCGATGTCGTCGTAGTGTCCTGTGGTGCGATCAATTCGGCCGCGTTGTTGCTCCGTTCGGCGAACGACAAGCATCCCAAAGGC
>JBGPHB010000924.1:0-2556 GCA_041484155.1 Bryobacteraceae bacterium | reverse complement strand
GCCAAGCAGATTCTCGAACGCCAGGAGAACACCTACCTGATTGTCTTGTCCGGTCCCCTGCGGCCTTTTCTGCGCGGCGAACAGGAGGCGTTGAAGAAAGCTCTCATGGACCGAACCTCGCTGTCTGTCAAGGGCAAGGACGCGCTCAAGCCGTCCGAGGTCCAGTTCGGCGTGGTCGACAAGGCGATTGAAGCGTACTTCGTCTTCCCGCGGTCGGCCCAGTTCACACTCGATGACAAAGAGGTCGAATTCTCCTCCAAGATCGGCGACTTAAGTGTCAAAAACAAGTTCCGGCTGAAGGATATGGTGATCAACGGTAAGCTCGAGCTGTAGTGCAGCCGCCGCTCCGCAGATCCTTCTACGCGCGAAGGACGGTCGATGTAGCGCGCGCGCTGCTCGGAAAGATCGTGGTCCATGGCGGAGCTTCGGGCCGCATTGTTGAGACGGAGGCGTACCTCGGACGGGGAGACGAGGCGGCGCATTCGGCACGTGGCGTTACTCCGCGCACGCGCGTCATCTTCGGCCCACCTGGTCACGCGTATGTCTACCTGATTTACGGAATGTACGACTGTCTGAACCTGGTCGCGGAGCCCGACGGTGTTCCTGGCTGCGTATTGATTCGGGCGTTGGAGCCGCTGGGAGGTCTGGATCCGATGCGGCGGCGGCGCGGCGTGGGTCGTCTGGAAGATCTCGCCAACGGTCCGGGGAAGCTTACACGGGCGCTCGGCATCACGTTGCGCCACAACGGTGCCGACGTGACGCGCGGGCCGATCACGGTGCACGCGCCTGAGCACGATGCGCCGTTCGAAATCGGCGTCTCGGCGCGGATTGGAATTTCGAGATCCGCCGACTTGCCGCTGCGGTTTTTCGTCAAGGGGAACCGGTGCGTGAGCCGCACGACAAGCTGAAGCATGTCCCACAAACAGCGAGGACCTGACCTATGAACCTTTTTGTAGGGGATAGGGTGTTTGCCCCGAAGGCCGTCCTCCGAACCGGCCCTCGGTCTCGTATTAGAGGATGCCATAGGAGGGCCCCCAATCCAAATACCAAAAGTACTAATTTTCATGGCTTTAAGTACTAGCTGGCACACGCCGGCTTAAGGCCCGCCACGCGGCATACCCAGCCACTGGGAAAATCGCCGCGATCCCGAACGCGGCGTCATACCGGTGGAGGTCAAACAGTCTTCCGATTCCGGGCATGACCAGAGCCACCACCGCCGACCAGCTTCCCGCGCCCAGGCCGGCGATTAGGCCGGAGTAACGCTCCGAATAATGGCTGGCGCCGTACGCGACGGCGCCGACGATGAATCCCCCGGCGACGAACATAGTCAGGAAAAGCACTAGCAAGGTCAGGGCGAAAGATCCGGTCCGAGGGATCAGGGCCAGCGGTAGGGTCAGCCACATCATTATGAGGAATTGTTGCCGCATTCCACGGATAGAAGCGCCGGCGCGGGCGAATTTGTCGATGGTCCACCCCCAAAAGAAGTAACCCACCTCCCAGCCGAGCGGTGGAATCCATAGCACAGCGCCGATTTCGAGTTGAGATTTGTGCAGCACGTCGCTGAGGTACAGCGAGGACTGGTAGAGCACGAATCCCGCCGGGAACGCGCCCAAAGCGTACGCCGCCATCAAGGCCCACACGCGCGCGTCGTTCCAGCGGAGCGAGGCGCTGCCTTCATCGAGCGCCGGCCCGCGCGCGATGTCGCGCCGTTTGCCGAGCACCGCCCACAGCGCCAGCCATGCCGCGCCCACCGCGCCGGTGAACCAGAACGCCCCGCGCCAGCCCCAGGCAGCGGCGATGGGCGTGATCACGATCGGCGTAATGATTGCGCCCAGCGATCCGCCGCTGTACGCGACTGCGATCCCGCGCGAACGCTGCTCCGGCGGCAGCGTCTGTACCACGGTGCGCAAACCGCCCGGGAACGTAGCGCCTTCGCCGAAGCCGAGCACCGCGCGTGCCGCTGCAAATCCGCGGAACCCGGCCGCGAAAACGTGCGAGACGGAAGCGAGCGTCCACACGGTTACGGCCGCGCTCATGCCGGCGCGCACTCCGATACGATCCAAGACCCACCCCCATAGTGGATTCCCCAGCATGTAGGCGATGGAGAAAGCGGAGATGATGAAGCCGTACTGCTGGTTGGAGAGGTGCGTGTCGCGAAGAATGGTCGGCGCGAGCAGGGCCAGGGTATTGCGATCGATGTAGCTGATCATCGAGACCAGCATCATGGAAATGGCCGGGAGCCAACGCACGAGTAGCACTATAGCAGTCATTCGTCCGGTAATCTTCGCCACTCGCCGGTTTGTGGAGGCGCGGCGCGTCCGGGTGACTTATAACAGAACCATGAAGCGCAAGGCCCTGAGATTCGCGATCGCGGCTGTGGTCGGATTCATCATCGGGCTGCTCTCCACGATCGGCAACTCACCCGCGCAGGCGCTACTGAGGTAGGGGGAGCCGAATCTCACGCAAAGACGCAAAGTTCGCAAAGAAAACAACGGCCGTTCTTCTTTGCGGCCTTTGCGTCTGTGAAATGCAGCTTCAGATTCTCCGCAGCGCCAG
>JBGPHB010000923.1:0-2557 GCA_041484155.1 Bryobacteraceae bacterium | reverse complement strand
TCGGGCAAGGGCGCGACACCGCGCGAAACTTCCTGAAGGAGCACCCGGAGATCCGCGAAAAGATCGGCGTGATGTTCGGAAACCCGGAGACCACCACCGGCGGCCGGGCGCTGAAATTCTACTCCAGCGTGCGCGCCGATATCCGCCGCATCGCCGCCATCAAGGACGGCGACATCGTCACCGGCAATCGCACCAAGGTCAAAATCGTGAAGAACAAGATGGCGCCCCCGTTCCGCGAGGCCGAGTTCGACATCATTTATGGCGAGGGGATTTCGAAGGAAGGCGACCTGGTCGACCTGGGCGTGGCTCAGAATCTGATCGAGAAGAGCGGGGCATGGTATAGCTTCAAGGGCGAGCGCATCGGGCAGGGACGCGAGAACGCCAAGCAATTCTTGAAAGACAATCCCGACGCACGGACTAAACTGGATACGGATCTGCGGAAGTTGCTTGGGCTGGTGCGAGCGGAGCCCGCGGCGGCAAACGCTCCTCCTCCGCCTTCTGCGCCCCCTCCCAACGCTTCCGCCGCCCGCGGACGCGCGTAGATAGAATTTGGCTTGCGGCTCAGGCAAGTGCAGGCCAGGGCCTGCGTTACGGCGGTAGTGCAGGCCCTGGCCTGCATTTCCCCTACTTCTCCAACAGAAAATTCCCAACAAACAGCGCATCGATTCCCGACGAGTAAAAACTCCGTACAGCATCCCGCGGCGTCGAGACCAGAGGATCGCCGAACAGGTTGAAGCTGGTGTTGTAGAGCACCGGCAGCCCCGTCGCCTTCCCGGCTTCATGCAGCAGGCGGTGATACAACGGGTTGTCGTCCTCGGTCACCGTGTGGACCCGCACAATATCCTTCCCGAGAATCGCCGATTCGAACGTCTTGTGATGCGCGGGCCGCACGCGGCCGACGGTGGCCAAGTGCCGCGCGTTGGGTCCCACTTCGAAATACTCGGCCGCCAACTCGGCCGGCACCGACGCGGCGAACTTGCGGAACGGCTCGCGATGCTTGATAAAGACGTTCAGGTTCTCAGTCGAATAGGAATCGAGCGGGGACGCAAGGATGCTTCGGTTGCCCAGCGCTCGCGGGCCGAACTCCATGCGGCCGTGCATCCAGGCCACGATTTTTTGCTCGCCGAGCATGCGCACGGCGGTCGTCAGCAGATCGTCGATCGACCGCAAGTAAGTGAAATCCAGCTTGCAGTTTTCGAGCACCTGTTTGATCGCTTCGGGCCCGTAGCTGGGGCCGAGCAGCAGGGAGGCGGCGCCTAAGCGCCGGGCGTTGCGGCGCACATGATGCCAAACATGATACACCGCGCCGAGAGCCGTGCCGGCATTGCCGGCGGCTGCTTGCACGAACACGTTTTTCCAGCGGCCGCAGCGCTCCAGGTACTCGACCAGCAGTGCGTTGTAGAACAATCCGCCGGCTAGACACAAATTGTCGCCCTTGCCGGCGAGCGAGAGCACAGTCTCTTCGATCGTCTTCTGGAGGCCCCGGGCTATGGCTGGAGCGAGAGTCGCAGGGATCTTAGCCCCATCGGCGAGTCCGAAGCACGCGAAGGACTTGGCGCTAAATCCGCCACCAGCCAGGCGATGGCCATCAAAAAATGAAGGATCCAGGCGCGCCGCATCCGAAACCATTTCGCGGAATAGCGCGGCGAAGCGCTCGTCGCCGGAGGTCGAGAGCCACTGCACCTTGTGTTCATCGGCCCCGGCGCGAAAGCCGAGCAACTCCGTCACGGCACCGTACAGCCGGCCCAGCGAATCGGGATAGTACCACGCCTTGTCGGGCTGCAACTCATTGCCGCGCGCATTCCAACGCGTTCCGCAGCAGAAATCGCCCGCGTGATCGAGCGTCAAGACCGTCGCTTCCTCGAACGGGGACGCGTAGAAGGCCGAGGCGGCGTGGGCCAATTGATGCTCCACCACGACGATCTCGGCGTTCGGAAACTGGTCGCGCAAGACCAGATGGAAGCGGGATTCCGGGCCCCGCGCGAACGGGCGCACGATGGCCACGCAATCCACCTGCTCACGCTTGACGAGGCTCAGGCGCAAGCACTCTGCGATGGAAGCCTGAGGCACACCACCGGGCCCCAATCCGCGCGTCAATTTCGCTTCTTCAACGGCGGCCTGAAGTTCCCCGTTCTTAAGGACGGCGCACGCCGCATCGCTCAGCAGACCGCCTAGACCAAGAATCACCATCTTATTTAGACTTCTTCTCGATTTTCGCCCAAGTGTCGCGGAGCGCCACGGTCCGGTTGAACACCAGCTTGTCTGCGGTGGTGTCCGGATCCACCGAAAAGTAACCCAGCCGCTCGAATTGATAGCCGCTGCCCGGCAGGGCGTCTCGCAGACTTGGTTCCAGCTTGCAGCCGGTCAAGAGCTCCAGAGAATTGGGATTCAGGTTGTCGGTGAAATCCCCACCCTCGGCGACTTCGCTAGGGTTCTCAGACGTGAATAGAGTCTCGTACAGGCGAACCTCGGCATCGATCGCTTGACTGGCGGACACCCAGTGGATGGTCGATTTCACCTTCCGGCCGTCCGGCGAATCACCTCCGCGCGTCGCTGG
>JBGPHB010000922.1:0-2560 GCA_041484155.1 Bryobacteraceae bacterium | reverse complement strand
GTCTACGGCGTCGCCGCCCCCGCCAATGAATTCGATCGCGTGCTCCTGCCGCCCGCGACTGAACGGGCGGGAGTCCTGGGGCAAGGCACGTTTCTCGCGCAGACCAGCAAGCCCGGTGAAACTTCGCCCACGGTGCGCGGCTACTTCGTGCGGGAGCAGTTCCTCTGTAACCTCATACCGGACCCGCCGCCGGGAACCAACAGCAACCTGCCTCCCTTGCGCGTGGATCGTCCGCAAACCAATCGGGACCGATTGAAAGAGCACACCATAAACCGGACGTGCGCGGGATGCCACAGCATGATGGATCCGATCGGGCTTGGATTCGAGAAATTCGACGCCGTCGGAAAACGCCGCGAGAAGCAGTCGATCAAGTTTTTTCCCGACCGCAGGGCCAAGGACCAGACGCCCGTTACGGTGGAGCTCGATCTCGACACCAGCGGGAAAGTGAGCGGCCTGGCGAACTCCGACTTCCGGGCGCCCCGCGAACTGGGACTGATTCTGGCCAGCAGCGCGGAATGCCAGGAGTGCATCGTGAAACAGCTTTTTCGCTACGCTTACGGACGGCAAGAGACTGATGCCGACGGGCCGCTACTGAAGAAGGCAACCGAGGTCTTCCGAAGTTCGCAGTTCCGATTAAAAAACCTTATCATGTTCATAGCGAGATCACTTGTGGGGCAGGATGGCATCCTGCAGGCCGGTTGGCAACCGGCCTCTTTGGGCGGGCTGCTCAGCGGCAAGGGGCCGATTGACAATCGGCCGCAGGATGCCATCCTGCCCCAAAAGTGAGGAGCTGACATGCCTTCGAAAATTCGTGTTTCCCGAAGAACTTTCCTGCGGTGCATGGGGGCCGCGGGCGCGCTAGTGCGCGTGGGCCTGCCTCCCCTTGCAGCCATGTTCAATTCGCACGGCACGGCTTACGCGGTGACGCAAACTCCGGTGGCTTCCCGCTTCGTGCTATGGTTCAACGGAAACGGAATCCCTGAAAGGTACTGGATTCCGTCGGAAACAGGACCGGACTATCAGCTTACCCCGTGTCTCAGCCCGCTGGTGAAGTTCCGCAGCGACATTCAGGTCATCACCGGGCTCGACAATCCCGCCGCGCGCAAGCCGGGACCGGGCAACGATCACCATCGCTCCATGAGCGCTCTGATGTCCGGCACGGCGTTTACCGGGCGCGGCGCCGGAGGCCCTTCCATCGATCAAACCATTGCGGGGAAGATTGGCGGCACGACCCGTTTTCGCTCGCTGCAGATCGGCGTGTGCCAGGAATCGCACGGCGAGAGCATCCATCGCAACATGAGCTGGGCGGGGTACGAGCGAGCCTTGCCGCCGGAGATGATCCCGCACAACCTGTTCGATCGCATTTTCGGCACGAAAGAACAGAGTTGGATCGATCGCAAGAAGAGCGTCCTCGATGCCGTGCGTGACGATTTCAAGGAAATGAGCGCGTCCATCGGCAAGCAGGACCGGCAGCGCCTCGACGAACACTTCGCATCCATCCGCGATCTGGAGCGGGCCATCGCCAGTCTGCCTCCGGAATACCGCAAAGTGCAGGAGCCTGAAATCGGCGGGGACGTCAAAGATTACCCGCGCATCGCCAAGCTGCAAAGCGACCTGCTGGTGCATGCGCTCGCTTCGGGCCAGACGCGGGTCGCAACCTATATGCTGACCAAGTGCCAAAGCCTGGTGCGGCTGCCTTGGCTCGGGTACACGACGCTGCGCCATCACGATTACACCCACACCAACTCGGATTCGCCTCAAGCTCAGCGCATCCTGCGCGATATCTGCAGATGGCACGCCGAGGAGTTCGCCTACCTGCTGGGGCGGTTGAAGGCGATCCCCGAGGGCGACGGCAACATGCTCGACCACACCTGCCTGCTCTACCTCCACGAACACGCGGAGGCCAACATCCACAAGAACAACGGAATGGTAGCGATCGTCGCCGGACACCTCAACAAGATGGCGACGGGCACTCACTCCAAGGTGACCGGCGCCATGGGCGATCTCTACCTTGCGATCGCCAGCGACGTGTTGAAAGTGGGACTCGACGGTTTTCCTACCGCCAGTCGAAAACTGGAGGGGTTGGTCTGATGAACCGCCGCCGATTTCTGCAAACCGGCGCTCTGGCTTCGGTCGCCCCCGCCAGCCTGCTGAGCGCCCCCACGCACTCCGACCAATCGCCCGACATGCTGCTGGCGTATCTGTCCAAGCGGCTCAACGCGCTCGCGGCCAAGTGGGACCAGGAGCGGGCCAAGATCCACTCCGCAGCCGATGTCGAAGCGCGGAACCGCTTCGTGCGCGAAAAGTTTCGCGAGATGGTGCACGGGTTCCCGGAGCGCAATCCACTCGCCCCGGTCGTGGTCGCGAAATTCGAGCGCGACGGCTATCGCGTTGAGAACGTCATGTTCCAGAGCCGGCCCAACTTCTGGGTAACCGGCAACCTGTACGTGCCCACAAACGGCGCCGGGCCGTTCGCGGGAGTGATTTCACCCTGCGGCCACTATCCGCTTTCGCGCATGGAACCGGAATACCAGGCGGTCTACATCAATATGGTGAAGGC
>JBGPHB010000921.1:0-2561 GCA_041484155.1 Bryobacteraceae bacterium | reverse complement strand
GACGTTCTTGCCGAAGATGACCGAGCACCCGGAGCCGGGCGGCGTGAACTGCATCACGCGGAAGTCGTCGTGGTTGTCGTAGTCGGCGTCGAGCCGCCACCCGAGCCTCCCGTAGAACTCCTTGGCGCGGTCCAAATCTGAGACGGGGATGATGACGATCTCGAGCTTCATGTCGGTGCTCATGACTGCCTCCTGGTTGCTTGCGTCTGTTTCATTTCTACTCTCCTTTTTCTGGACTGACTATTTAGCCAAACGTGAACGAAAAGACCTCAACACCGGGATCGAGGAATTCGATCTCAAAGGTCACGTCTTTGATCGACCCCTTCTGCCGGATGAGCTGATACATCCGCGGCTGCTGAACCTCGCCCGCGCCCTCGGCGCTGGAATCGGATCCATGATCGTCGCCGGGCGCGGCGCCATTCAGCTTTACGTTGAACCGAATGGGGAAGCGAACGGGCGCTCCGTTCTTCGACGGGCCCAAAACCATATGGAGGTCGCGGCTGTGGAACCGGAACACAATCTTGCCGGGCGCCGATTCGAGTGTGCCGCTCTCGGCGCCGGCGTTCCACGATCCGCCGAATCCCCACTGATTTAATGCGGGCCTCGCTGGCGGGCTGTAGGTCTTTCGTGAGTCTCGCGCCATCCGCTCTGGCGACGCGAAGTTCTCCGCGCGAGCGGAGCCCAAGTAGGTTTCGGGCGATCGCACATCTTCACTCGGCGGCGCCTCGGCCCCGTCAGCAGTGATACGTACCAAGCTCTGGTCAAGACCAGTGGCTCCGTTCTCTTTAAGCAGTGCCTGGATCAGGCGCTCGGACTTGACATACTCGCCTTCGCCGAAGTGGTGGTAACGAATTCGTCCCTTTGCGTCGACGATGTAGTCTGCAGGCCAGTATTCGTTGCGAAAGGCCCGCCAGATCGCATGGTTGCTGTCGATCGGGTTGGGGTACGCGACCTTTAAGTCAGACACGGCAATCTTCACGTTGGCCGGATCTTTCTCGAAACCAAACTCCGGTGCATGGACGCCGATCACCACCAGGCCGGCATCTTTGTATTTTGCGGCCCAGGCTTTCATGTACGGCAGTTCGCGCAGGCTGTTAATACACGAGTAGGTCCAGAAGTTGACCAGCACCACCTTACCGCGTAGCGACTTACTGCTCAACGGAGTGGAGTTGAGCCAGACCACCGCGCCATTCAAATCAGGCATTGGTCCTTCGTCTCCCGCTCCGGATGCAATCGCGACAACCCCGCAAATGAGAACAGCGGCGCCAATCCAGGAGGCAAGATTCTTCATTGCGAAAAACTCCGATCGCTAGTGCGCCGCCGCAGGGACCGTAACCTGGACCGTGCCTTGATCAATTGTCTGATGCGTGGCATTCGCCAGTTCGATCAGGATCTTGTGCCGCCCGGGCGGGAGTCCATTGATAATGACCGGGTTGCCGCTTGCGTCCGCCCAGTGCCAGGGGGCGTCATCCACCGTCACATGGATGTGTCCAATCCGGGGAGATACGGCGAGCGCGGCAGGCCCGAATACCGGCACGATGTGCAGATTCTCCGTGCGATATTGAATAAACGCAACGCCACGGAGCAGCGGTTCGGCCAGCGGCGGATCGATGATGATCTTCGCCGGCGGTTCGTTCTGGAGAGGCGCAGCTTGCACAGCGCTTGGCGCAGTCTTAGCCTCAGGCACCGTGAAGCGGACTGTTCCTTGATCGAGCAGTTGATGGTTCGCGCTCTCCAGTTGGATCAGGATCTTATGCGGCCCGGGTGGCAGGCCCTGGACAATCAGCGGCTCTCCGCTCGCATCGGCCCAGACCCACGCGGCGTCATCGACCGTCACATGGATGTGTCCAATCCGGGGAGACACGGCAAGCGCCGCCGGCGACTTCGTGTCCTGGAACGCGGGGATACTGCATGCCGGGCAACCCGCCTTCTTTCGTCAGCACATCGCTGTGACAAACACCGCAGGCCTGCACTTTGATGCGCACCTGTCCTACACCCGGCTTGGGAATCTCGCGCTCGACGATCTGGAAATCCGCTCCCGCCTTAGGAATCAGCGCCGCCTTCATTGGTGCGATCCCCATTCTTGTAGTTGCCATGATGCCTCCTGTAGTCTGTCCTCTAGTAGATGCAAATCGATGTTCCCGCGTTTCATGTAGCGGGCGCAACCCAAATTCCGCACGGCGTGAATCTTCTACTTTCCCGATTTCGCGTCCAAGCGAGCTTGACAGAGCCTCGCCCTCGACCTCAATCTCTGCGCGAGCACCGAGATCGTTCGGTGAGAAAGCCCTTCGGCTTCAACCTCCTTCTGAATTGTCGCCGTTAGGTCGGGGAGTCCTGCGGCCATGCCCCTGGTGCGGGTAACCAGTGACTCTGGGTCGGTGTGCACGTCGGTCGCCAGACGGCGCCAATGCCGGAGGCTGATGTTGCTGAGGCGGTATTCGCCTCCGATCTGCATTGCGAGTTTGGCCTTGTTGAGATTGACGCGTTGGTATGGGAGAACACTCGCCAAATCATAGAACGGCGCCAATCGAACCGCGCCCTGCGCTCCGAGGAGTAGGGCG
>JBGPHB010000920.1:0-2566 GCA_041484155.1 Bryobacteraceae bacterium | reverse complement strand
CGGCTTTGAATCTTCCCCAGGAGCGCGACTCCCCGGGGAATCATCCACACTCTAACCCCAACCTCTCCCAGCTGCCCTCCAAACCGGACATTTCTACTTTGCGCCGATTAGGACATTTCTACTTTGCGTTGACAAAAGTGTGGTCCAACTTGACAGGAGTGGTCATTGGGGGATAAGATCCTACGTCATAACGTAGCTGGGCCGCTTCGGACAAAGGAGACCAAACATGAGTGTGAAACGTGAAGAAAACCAGAAGGAGTGGACACAACTAGTGGTGCAAGCATGGGCCGACGCGAAGCGCCTGGAAGGAGGTATGTCATGAGCAAAGAGGATGTGACGCGGTTCGTCGCGGATGTGAAAAACAATCCGGAGCTGCAAAACGACCTGATGCAGAAGGTCGGAGTCTCTGCGATTGTCGAGGTCGGCAACCGGCACGGCTACCACATCACCGAGGAGGAGGTGCGTAAGTATGCGGAAGAGCAGAAGGCGCGGCTCACCGAGAAGGAGCTCGAAAGCGTAGTCGGCGGCCTTCGTCCCGTGCCGTATCCTTATCCGCGTATCATCATCATCATCGTCATCATCTGATTCTGCGATGCTCGTCCGGCCCTATGCCGGACCGGCTGCCATCGACAAGCGTGAATAGCGTGGGAACGAGTTCCATTCCGCGGAATGTAGCCGCCGAGAAATACCGGGAGATCCTCGACAGGCGCAGTGCCGGCGAGCTTCGCACCTTGGCGTTCGTTAAGCGCTTCATCGAACGCTATACCGCCGATTCGCGGTTCCGGGACCAGTTGAGAGACAGCGGCGATGCGCTGCAGCGCGTCACCGAGGCTTACGGGATCGAGATTGATCCCCGGCAGGCGTTGCCGCTGTTCCACCCAGATTACATTCAATTCCGGTTTTCGGAGGAGACGGCGGAGCGCTGGCCTATCGCGAAGGTCTGGGACGACTACGTTACAGAGATGGCTGAATGCCGGGCGATGTGCCTCCGGACCGGCGATTGCGCGGATGCAAGCCCGCGCTTCCATGCCTGGCGTCAACGGCAGATTCGACGCGCCACCAGCGAACTGGGGGCCGAGTCGGCGGAGATAACCCACCCGATCCTGGCGTTCGAGCTGTCGGCTGGCTGCTCCGTCGGCTGCTGGTTCTGCGGCATCTCGGCCGATCGATTCCAAGGCAACTTCCTATACAGCGACGAGAACGCCGGTCTGTGGCGGTCGATCCTCGGCCATGCGGTCGAGCTTTTCGGCACGGCCGCCCAGACCGGCTTCTGCTACTGGGGCACCGATCCGAGCGACAATCCCGATTATCCGAGATTCATCGAGGATTACTGCATTTCCACCGGCAGTCTTCCGCAGACCACCACGGCGGCTCCGCTCCGGAGTCTGGATTTCACCCGCGAGGTGCTACGGCTCTCTGACCGGTATGGTGGCCTCGTGAATCGGTTTTCGATCCTGAGCTTGAAGGTCTTCGACGCGGTGCATGAAACTTTCAGCGCCGAAGAGCTGATGAGCGTGGAGCTGGTGCTGCAGAACCGGGAGTCGCTCACCGCCAAGGCGCTGGCCGGGCGCGCCCGGGAGCGGCATCAGAAGCAGCGCAGCACCGGCAAGACGGGAAGTATCGAGACGATCGAGGGCGGCCAGTCAACGATTGCCTGCGTCAGCGGCTTCCTGGTCAACCTGGTCAATCGCACCATCCAGCTCGTTACGCCGACACGGAGCGGCGAACGCTGGCCGCTGGGGTACCGCGTCCACGGCGAGCGGCGGTTCGTTACGGCGCGAGATTTCCGCCTGGCCATCGAGGACGTTATAAACATAAATATGCCGAAGGAGCTCGGCCATGGGGACGTCGTGAGCTTCCGTGACGACCTCATTTACGCTCGCAGCCCTGATGGGTTTGAGCTGAGTACGGCGAACGGACGTTTTGAGCTCGGCGGGTTCTTAGGCGCCGGGCAGCTCGGCGACTTGATCCGCCAAAGCGACAAGACGGCGGGCGAGATCCACGTCATGCTTACGCGTGCAGGCGCCGACTTCCTGGTCACGGCAGATGCGCTGCAACAGTTGTTCGACTGCGGACTGCTCAATGAGGATCCGAAGTTGGGCGGTATCGGATCGGGGATGCTGCCGATACTTACTGGGGTTTAGGCGAAAATAGATCGCGGAAAGATTACCTTTACTCCGAAGTCGCTGGCGGACCGCGGGATTGCTGAAGGGCTTGAAGACATTAGAAAAGGGCGCGAGTATGGACCGTATCGCTCCGTCGCAGACGCGATGAAGGCGTTCCAAGAACGTGCCGCCAAACTTTCAAAGCGTCCAAGACTCGGGGCCCACTAAAGGGCCTGTCACGAAACAACGTTGCCATTCCGACGTGGCGCACGCACTTTTGCGTGCCACGTCCGCACTCTTGCGGACGCTTGGCCGTGCGTTCACACGAGTGTGAACGTGGCACGCAAGAGTGCGTGCGCCACGTAGCAGGTTTGCTATCCTCGAAGTAGATTGCTCCCCAAGCTGATCCAGATTGGAAGTTTCTACCTCCCCACCTACGGCGTCCTGGTGGCGCTCGGGTT
>JBGPHB010000919.1:0-2575 GCA_041484155.1 Bryobacteraceae bacterium | reverse complement strand
CAGCCGGGGATGCGAACGCCGGGACCATGGCGTCCAGCAGCGGCAAAGCGATGGTGGCGCCCATGCCGCGCAGAAACATGCGTCGCGGGATCGCTTTCTTGAAAATCATCATTGCTCTTGTGACCTCCGCATCTGAAATGGAGTGCTCTTGACGATGCCCAGAATCAGCGACGACCAGCGGTAGCTGCCGGGAGCGGCCTCCCGCAGGATCCCGCGAATGGCCGGCTCATCGTAGTACTCAACTCCCCGGCCCAGGGCGTAGATAAGCATTTTTTCGGTAACGGTCGCGGCAAATTGTTCGGGGTGGCTCATCAATATCTTCCGAAGCTCCACCGCGCCCTGAAATTTGACGCCGTCGGGGAGTACTCCTGAGGAGTCGATCGGATTGTTGGCCTCGGTCGTTCGCCACTTGCCGATGCCGTCGAAGTTGTCGAGCGCGAAGCCCAGCGGATCCATCCGCGAGTGGCAACTGGCGCAGGCGGGATTGGCGCGGTGCTGTTCCATCCGCTGGCGCATCGTGAGGCGCTCCGCGTCTCGGCCTTCCTTGAGTGGCGGAACATTGGGCGGGGGGGGCGGCGGCGGAGTGCCCAGAATGTTTTCCAGCACCCACTTGCCGCGGAGCACCGGAGAAGTCCGGTTCGGCAGGGCCGTAATGGTCAGGAGAGCGCCCTTGCCCAGCAAACCCCGGCGAGCCTCATCCGTGAGGACCACGCGGCGGAAGCGGCTCCCATAAATACCGGGAATCCCGTAGTGCCGCGCCAAACGCTCGTTTACGAAAGTGTAGTTGGCGTCCAGTAACTCAAGTACACTGTGATCCTCGTGCAGCATGCTTTCGAGGAAAAGTTCTGCCTCAGTCTCGAATGCCTCGCGAAGGCTCTCATCAAACTCGCCAAACCCACGATCCGGCAACGCATCCGGCATACTCCGCAGACCGAGCCACTGACCCGCGAAATTATCGATTAGCGCCTTCGAGCGGGAGTCGGCAAGCATCCGCGACGCCTGCTGCTCGAGCACCTTGCTGTCTTTCAGCCTGCCGTGTTCAGCCAGGCCGAGGAGTTCGTCATCCGGCGGGCTGCTCCAGAGAAAGAATGATAAGCGGGAAGCCAGATCGAGGTCGCTGACGCGATATGGCGTCCCGGACGCCACGTTCGGCGGATCGTCCTCGATGCGGAAGAGAAACTCCGGACTAAGCAGTATGCCTTCCAGCGCCATCCCGATTGCTCCATCAAAGTCCCGGTTTTGCCGGCGGCCGTCTCGATAATAATCGAGCAGAGCCTCAACGTCTTTCTGATTCACGGGCCGGCGATATGCGCGGCGCGCCAGTCTGGTCAGGATTTGCTTAGCGCAAGGCTCATCATCCTGCGGGCGGGCCGGATGGCATGCAAAGATCTTGCTGCGGCTGGGTGTATCCCCGGATCCCTGAACATTGGACGGGCCGCTTACGGCGACACTGGCGACGCCCGGATTACCTGTCGTGGGACTCCAATCTTCCAGATCTGCCCCAATCATCGGCGGCTTCAACATCCCTTCCTTCAACGAGCTTTCGTCCAGGAAAGAAACCCCGATCAGATGAGTGCCGGCTTTCGCGTTGAAGCGGATCTCCAGGCCCTTCTCACCCGTTTCGGGTTTGGGTCCGCCTGCTGTTTGCGTACCGCCGAGTGTGAATAGCTTCAGCTTGGCGTCATCCAGACGAACATCGAGGTGATGCTGCGAGCCCATGCCACCAATCGCACTGCCAAACGCAAAGGTAGTTTTCAGGCGGATTGTCAGAACGTACTCCGCGTCCAGGGGGAAGTAGTGACGAATGGCGATTCCGCCACGCGACCCGAGCGGAAGATCTTCGCTCTCCCGAGCGTTCTGCCAGAGACGCGGCGAGATCTCGTAGGTAGTGATCGGCACGCGGAGTGTGGGATCTCCCACAGCGAGTCTGGCGATCTGCCGCGCCGCCGACAGATACCGGTCCAGCAGCAGAGGCGAAACCGAAAGCACATCGCCGATGTTGTCAAACCCATAGCCCGAATCGTCGGTGGGAAGCAGCGCCTTAGTGTCAATCTCGAGCCCGAACAGCTCCCGGATCGCATTGGCATATTCGGCACGGTTGAGGCGGTGAATAGCGAGTCTGCCCGGATTGGGATGCGCTGCCGCCGCGCTGTCGAGTGCCGTCTCCAGGTAGGTGGCAAATGAATCATACGCAGCCCCGTCCGGCCGCGGTGCGCCCGCAGGCGGCATCCCTCGGGGGCGCAGTTTCCGAACGACCTTTTCCCAGATTTCAGGGTTGTCGGCGACCTTCTCCACGTCAACTTTGTCGAGCATCAGACCGGCGGTCTTCAGCTTTTCATTGTGGCAAGTAACGCAATAGCGATTCAGAAGCGCGCGCTGTGGTGAAACAGGCGGCGTGCTGGGGCCCGACGGCTCCTGGGCCTGCACCGGAAGGCAGGCGGAGATCGCAATTGCAAGGAGGGCCGCGATTGATCTTGACATCAGTGTTTCCCCCTACTGTCTGTCCCTCGCGTGAGAACCGACTGGATTAACTCAGGGGTCGACACACAAAAAGGCATGATTGCATTTTGGAACT
>JBGPHB010000918.1:0-2600 GCA_041484155.1 Bryobacteraceae bacterium | reverse complement strand
TCTGGAGTCGAAGTCCGGCACAAATAACTGGCACGGATCGGTGTTCGAGTTCTTCAGAAATGACAAGCTGGACGCGGCTAACTTCTTCTCCAACGCCACCGGCCAGGCGAAGAATCCGCTTCGCTACAATCAATTCGGCGCGTCCCTGGGAGGTCCCCTCCGGCGGGACAAGACCTTCTTCTTCGCCGACTACCAGGGTGCCATTACGCACAACTCCGTACCGATGCTGACCAGCCTGCCGTCAAGTGGGCAGCGCCTGGGCGATTTCTCCAACCTGCGAGACGCCAGAGGCGCATTGGTCCCCGTCTACGACCCGTTTGGATCCTCGCCGGCGCGCACGCCATTTCCCAACAACGTCATTCCGCAGAACCGCATCGATCCGGCGGCCGCAAAGATCGCCGCTCTGCTGCCGCAGCCGAACCAATTCGATTCGAGCGGCCTCGCGCGTCCCTTCAACAACTACGCGGTGACGCGCTCGAACCGGTCCGGCGTTCATTCCTTCGACGTTCGCTTCGATCACCAGTTCTCGCAAAGCAATACCGTCTTCGTGCGCCATTCGTTCCAGGACACGGATGCCGTCTCACCGTCTCTTTTTGGGCCGCCCTTGGGAGGTCCTCCTACCGGTGCCGGAACCACGCTGGCACGCAATCAAAACACAGGCATCGGGCATGTCTATCAATTCAGCCCGGCATTAATCAATGAGATCCGCATCGGCCTGAACCGCCAAACCACTGCGTTGACGCAGGAAGACTATGGCCAGAACCTTTCGGAGCAACTTGGGATTCCGGGAGTGAATCGCAGCCCGGAAACCTCCGGGCTCTCCACGCTAGTTGTTTCGGGATTGTTCAGCCTGGGCGGAAGCATCCTCACGCCGCTTCGTGTCGCGACCACCAACTGGAACTTTAGCGAGAAAATCATGTGGATCAAGGGCCGCCACACGCTGCGATTGGGATTTGACGACCAATACGAGATGGGCAGCACGGGATATCTGGTCTTCGGGCGCGGCTATTACACTTTCCTGAACCTGACTACGAGCACTGCGGTGGGAACCGCGGGCGGCAACGCGTTCGCCAGTTTCCTCACCGGCGCGCCCTTGCAGGTCTTGCGCGACAATTTCCTACCCGGAATGGTCGGGTTGCTCTCGCCGCGTTACGGGATCTACGCGCAGGATGACATCAAGCTCGCATCGAGACTGACGTTGAATGTCGGCGCGCGTTACGACATCATGCCGTATTCCCGGGAGAAGTACGATCGCCTGTCCAACTTCGACCCAGCCACGCGAACCTTGCTGATTGCCGGGAAGAACACCGACCCGAGACTGCGTGCGACCGACTACAAGGACCTGGCGCCGCGAGTGGGGCTGGCCTACGCACCCGGCGGAGACCATAAGACCGTCCTTCGTGCTGGTTACGGGATCGGTTTCGTCGACCCTGTCGGCGGCGCGAGCGTTCTCAATAGCACCGAATTCAACATACCGTTCTATTTCCGTGACAACATTACTCAATTTCCATTCACGGCGCAAAAGTACACGCTCAGCAGCCGTCTGCCCGAACTGGTTGTGCCGTCACCGGCAGCGCCGACCGGCGATCAACGCTACCTGGTCCCCGGGGATCGCAATCAGTATTCCCAGACCTGGAGTCTCAGTGTCCAACGAGCGATCACCACTTCCCTGATGGTGGAAACGGCGTACGTCGGCACCAGTGGCAACCGGTTGTTGATGACCTCCAACATCAACGCCGCGCCGCCCGGCTCCACCGACCCGGTCGCACGAAGGCCGTTCGGAGCAGCGCTCGGAGAAGTTCGGGAGCTTTCCAACAGCGCCCACTCGACGTATCACGGCCTCCAATCGAAAGTCGAAAAACGGTTTTCGCGAGGGCTGTACTTTCTTGGCTCCTACACCTGGTCGAAGTCGATTGACAATCAGAGCAACGGGACGGACGATTCAGCAGCCAGCGGCCAGAACCCGCAAGACCCGAGAAACCGCTATTTGGATCGCGGGCTATCCAGCTTTGACCGGTCCCACCGGTTTGTCGGAAGCGCGGTATGGGAAATCCCTCGTGGACGCGGCAAGCGCGCCGTTGTGGGTGGATGGCAGTTGAGCGGAATCCTCGATGTGGAAACCGGATCGCCCTTTAGTATCGTGATGCCCTGTGCGGCGATCAACGCTGAGGGAAACAACTGCCGGCCCAATCGCCTTTTCAGTGGCGAGTTGCCATCGGATCAGCGCTCGATCAACCGTTGGTTCGACAAGACCGCGTTCGTGATCCCGTCTCCGCAGGCGTACGGCAATGCAGGCCGGAATATCCTGCGAGGACCGGGGAGCGCGAATGTCGACCTGGGACTATCCAAGTCGTTTCCATGGGGCGATACCGAAACCCGCCGCGTACAGATTCGCGGGGAGTTCTTCAACGCCCTGAATCACACGAATTTCGGGCTCCCGGTCCACACCACGGATTCGCCCGCCTTGGGCACCATCACGTCGGCGGCTCCCGGACGGGTGATCCAGCTCGGTGCACGTCTGGAGTTTTGACGCATGCAACTCGCGAAACAGCCGAGTTCTCTGCTGGTCCGATACCTTCTCCCGCTCATTGGTATCGGTG
>JBGPHB010000917.1:0-2606 GCA_041484155.1 Bryobacteraceae bacterium | reverse complement strand
CGCAACAGCATCCCCGGCAAACCGTGCTCGATTCCGGCTACATAGATACGATCGATGAAAGGAATCCCGATCAGCGCCAGGATCCCGAACAGGGCGATCCCCAACTCGAGGAAAGCGTAAATCCGCAAAGGATGCTGTTTCGAATGCAACCGCGGCAGGCCGACGCTGCCGATGCAGAGCCCGCCCATGAAGGTCGCCAGCAGCACGCCGAGCGAAACGGCGGTCGACCCGATCGCCAGTTGCAGCAGTTGATACCATACGATCTCGTAGATCAGTCCTGAGCAACCGCTGGCGCCGAACAGGAGAAGCAGCAAGGGAAGAAATCGCGCCGCGTCGGAGCGCGCCGGTTGAGTTGGGGGCTGATCAATCATTTCGAGTCCAGTTCAGCATCATATACTAGATGTTCCTGTTACTGAGGTGAAAATCAAACATGGAGACAAGACGGATGAAATCAGCGCGAGGATACATCTCGGCCGCAATACTATTAGCGCTTGGGGCTGGCCCGGCAATGGCCCAAACGAAGAAAGGAGCCCCCAGCCCGGGGCTGACCCTGACCACCACCGCATTTTCTGACGGCGGCGAAATCCCGGCCAGATTTACGCAGTCCGATCCGAATGCCGTTTCACCCAAGCTCGATTGGACCAATGTTCCAGCCAATACGGCCAGTTTCGTATTGCTGCTGCGCGATCCGGATGTCGCCCTGCAGCGGAAAATAGACGACGTCACTCATTGGATGGCGTTCAACATTCCGGGGACCGCCACCGGGCTTCCCGAGGGTGTGCCGGCCGAAGCCAAGCTGGCCGATGGCACAGTGCAGATCAAGAATACGCGCAACGGGGTCGGCTATATGGGTCCCGGGGCGCCGCCGCAGGGTCCGCATCACCACTACACCTTCGAGCTGTTCGCGCTGGACATAAAGCTGGACTTGGGACCGGACGCCTCTCGCGCCGATGTGGTGAAGGCGATGGACGGACACATTCTGGGGAAGGGAATCCTGGTAGGCCGCTTCCACCGATAGTCCGATCACAACGCGCGGCGGTTTTTTCACCGCGTATTCCCCTGGGGTTGCGGCCGCCTGATCGAATCGGGCCGTCTGGCGGGCTCTACGATTGGTTTGAGGAGCAGCCCCATTGAGCGATACCAACCAGACCCCTTTCAACATTGCCCAGCTAGCGACGTGGGACCAGGCGCGGGAATGCGCCGCAAAACTTGGCGCAGGACCTTTCGTGGTGGGCGGCGGAGTGAAGCCGGAGACACCCAACCCGGCGACGAGCGGCATCTATACCCCGGACTGGCTCGGCGGCCCGGCTGCGTTTCCCGAGCCGCATTACTTCGATCCGCAGACGGGTTTGAAGTATTACTACCTTCACTTCCGCTTTCGCAATGGAGCCGAAGGGATGAACGTCGGGCTCATCATGGACCGGTTCCGCCGCTATCCGAACTCGCCGGTCTATGTTCTGAGCCAGCTAGTCGCCGAAGCCAATTCGATGGCCGTGAGCTGAAGAGATCTCGTATTTTTCCAGAATCTCGTCCCAGATCCCCTGCGCCTTGAGGATGAGCTCGACGACCTCCCGAACGGCGCCGGAACCGCCCGGCGCGCTGGTGACGTAGTGGGCTTCCTGTTTGACCTCGGCCCGCGCGTTGCCAGTGGCAATGGCGAAACCGACGCGGTGCATCACCACGATATCGGTGAGGTCGTCGCCGATGTAGGCGACTTGGCTCTTATCGAGTCCAGCGTCGGCGAGAATCTCGTTCAGGATCGGGATCTTTTCGATGTGCCCCTGATAGACGTAGGCGAACTTGCATTGCTTCGCGCGCTCGGCGGTGGCGGGCGAGGTCCGGCCGCTGATCAACCCGGTCTTGATTCCCTTCCAATTGAGCCATTGCAGCGCGATGCCGTCTTGAGAATCGAAGCCCTTGGTTTCGACCATGGCGCCGGTGGCGTCGGGGACGTTGTAGAGCTTGCCGTCGGTGAGCACGCCATCCACGTCCATGAGCAGCATTTTCACGGGCGTAGCCAGATCCTGAACGTTAGCCAATCAATCTCTCCGTAATAGAATCGAAGTGGTGCTCGAGCGAGTCGCAAAAACCATCACCCGTTATAGCATGTTCGCGCCAGGCGACCGCGTCGGCGTAGCGGTCTCCGGCGGAGCGGATTCCGTGTTTCTGCTGCACGCTCTGTTCGAGCTGGCGCCGCGGTGGGGCTTGAGATTGACGGTCCTGCACCTCGACCATGGACTCCGCGGCGCCGAATCCCGTGGCGACGCGGAATTTGTGCGCGAACTGGCCGCGCGCTTCGGACTGCCAACGCGTCTTGCTGAATCCGACGTCGCCGCTCTGAAGCAGCAGACCGGCGACAATCTCGAACAAACCGCTCGCGGCGCGCGTATCAGCTTTTATGAGGAGCAGTTGAAGGCCGGGACGCTCGACCGCATCGCCACGGGGCACACTCGCTCGGATCAAGCTGAAACGGTGCTCTTTCGCTTCTTGCGCGGATCGGGATCGGCCGGTCTCGCGGCGATTCGCCCGGTGACCGGCGCCGGTCTCGTCCGCCCGTTGATTGAATTGGATCGCGAGGAAATCCGGAGTTACCTTTCCGGGCGTGG
>JBGPHB010000916.1:0-2621 GCA_041484155.1 Bryobacteraceae bacterium | reverse complement strand
GCACCCGCAACCGCACCGGTCAACCGCACCCGTCAACCGCACCCGTCCACCGCACCCGCAACCGCACCGGTCAACCGCACCCGTCAACCGCCCAAGCCCCGCCCGTCAGGGCGGGGTTCCTCACGACCCGGGAATAATCCGCCCCGGTTGTCGGATCTCATGGACGCAAGGTCGTGAAAGAACGACATCAAAATGAAGGTTATTTCGATCGGCCAGTTCGAGTGTCGCGAAGTCCCGGAGTTGGCCGATGCCTTTGTCGACAGCGAACTTCTCGTAGAGACGAATCTGCGAGTACTGAAGCACATCCATCGCTGTGGTGATTGCCGAGCGTTTGTCGAGGAAAAAAGCCGGCTGAAGTACCTGGTGCAAGCCAGCGTGAAGGGCCTGAATGTGCCCAGAGACCTCCGCGGGAACATACGAGAACGAATTCGATCTTGTGCCGCAGGTTGAAAGAGAGTCAAATTCTAACAGGGAGCTACCATGCCGAGACTACAAGGAAAAAACGTGTTGATCACCGGCGCTTCGTCCGGGATCGGCCAGGCGATTGCGATTCACTTCGCCAAAGAGGGCGCCAATGTCGCCATCAACTATCGAAGCGGCGCCGACCAGGCCGAAGTCACCCGCCAACTCGCGAGCAAAGCCCGCACCAACGGCGGCGGCAAGGAGTTCCTTGTTCAAGCCGACGTCTCCAATGAGGACCAGGTCAAGGCGATGTTCGCCAAAGTGATCGAGGAGTTTGGCTCGCTCGACGTCCTGGTCAACAACGCCGGAATCCAGAAGCCGTGCCCCAGCCACGAGATCGAAGTAAGCGACTTCGACCGGATTCTGGCGGTGAACCTGCGCGGTCCGTTCCTGTGCGCCCGCGAGGCGATCCGCCACTTTTTGCCCCGTGGCAAGGGCGTCATTCTCAACAACTCGAGCGTACACGAGATCATTCCCAAGCCGAAGTACTTGAGCTACTCGATCAGCAAGGGTGGCATGGAGAACCTGACCAAGTCGCTCGCGCTCGAATACGCCGGGAACGGCATCCGGGTGAACGCGGTTGGGCCGGGCGCGGTGGTGACGCCGATCAACAAGGCCTGGATCGACAATCCCAAGGCGCGCGGCGAGGTCGAGAGCCATATCCCCATGTCTCGTGCAGCTTGCCCGGAAGAGATCGCGTCAGTTTTTGCGTTTCTTGCCTCCGACGACGCCTCCTACATCACCGGACAGACGATCTTTGCCTGCGGCGGTTTGACACTCTATCCAGAGTTCCGGACGGCCTGGTCCTCGGGTGAATAGCATGAATCTCAACGGCAAGGTGATTCTGATCACGGGCGCAAGAGGCGGGCTGGGGACTTACGTCACCAACGCCTTCCTCGAAGCCGGCGCACGGGTCGTCGGAGTCTCAAGATCCATCCAGGACTCGGACTTTCCGAATACCGGCTTCGCGGCGATGGCGGCCGAGCTCTCCACTGGCGATAGCGCCAGCGCTTTGGTGGACGCCGTGGCGGCCAAGTACGGACGCATTGACACCCTGGTCCACCTGGTCGGCGTGTTCGCCGGAGGACAGTCCGTTGCCGACACCGACGACGCAACATTGGACAAGATGCTCGATCTCAATTTCCGGTCCGCGTTCTATATTATTCGAGCCGTGCTTCCCAAGATGCGTGCGCAGGGCGCCGGCCACATCCTGGCGATTGGCAGCCGGGCTGCCGCTGAACCGCAAGCGCTGACCGGCGCCTACGCCGCTTCGAAAGCGGCGCTGGTCTCGCTGATCCGGACGGTGGCGCGTGAAAACGCCGACAAAGGCATTTCGGCGAACGTGGTCCTGCCCGGTACTATGGGCACGCCGGCGAATCGGGCTGGTATTCCCGGCGCGGACTACTCGAAGTGGGTGCAACCGAGCCAGGTTGCCGGCCTCCTTGTTCACCTAGCGTCGGACAGTGCGTCGCAAGTCAGCGGCGCGGTAATTCCCGTGTACGGCGGAGAGGCCTGACATGGTATTTGCCGAATGGATGGTCGCGTTGCTGAGCGCGTACGCCGCGATTGGGCTGGTGTTCGCCATCGCTTTTGTGACTGTCGGCATCCACCGTATCGATCCCGTCGCAGACGGATCCGGCGTCGGATTCAGATTGATCATTTTTCCGGGTGTAGCCGCGTTCTGGCCGTTACTGCTGCGCCGCTGGGTCGGACGGGCGTCGTGACGCAGCCTCTCCGCCGCTCTCATTTGGGGATCTGGACTGCGCTCGCCGTCCTGCTAGCCGTCGTGTTCGTGGCCGGCCTGGCCGCGCGCCGCCCGGCTACTCCCAAGAACGCCGACGTGAACTGGGAGAAGTACAGATGAGCGTGCAGTACCAAGCCGTCGGATGGAATCGTCCGAAGCGGATCTACGACACCACCATTCTTGCCGGCGTGGTTGTTTACCTGGCGATCTTCGTAGGCTTGGGTGCTTGGATTCATCCGAACGCGACAGCCGAGACGCTTCTCATCAGGGGCTTCGGAACACTGGCCCTGCTTCTGCTGCATGTGATCCTCTGCATTGGGCCGCTGTGCCGGCTGAATCCAGGTTTCCTTCCGTTGCTCTACAACCGCAGGCATCTGGGCGTCACGATGTTCGTGTTCGCGCTGGCGCACGGCGT
>JBGPHB010000915.1:0-2624 GCA_041484155.1 Bryobacteraceae bacterium | reverse complement strand
CATAGACGCCCGTCTTGGCGGCGTCGGAGGAAACCCGCTCATACAGGAAATGCTTTCCATCCGGCAGAAATTGTGGCCAGGCGTGGGCGATGTCGCCTGGGGCGAGAGTGGTGATGGGAGTTGCCTGGCCTCCGGCAGCAGGTACCCGGAGGATCGGGTTTCCCAACATGGACGAGCCGGCGACGATCACGCCATCGGAGTTCCAGCCCGCTCCGTTCAGCCCGCCGGTGGCGCTATATTCGATGTTTCCGTGCCGGGCAGGGCGCGGGCTTCGACACCATCGAGCGAGCGGATCCAGTAGTGCGTGAGGCTATCTTCACCGACGGCGGGGAACGTCATCCAACGGCCGTCGGGAGAGACCGCCATCGCGCCGCCGCTGAGGAACGTCATTTTCTCGGCGGGGCCGACTTCGAAGCGTACGGCTTGCGTGGGGGCTGGTTTTCGCCAGGGAGCCCATAGGGCCAGGGCCGCTCCGGCGAGGACGACGCCCGCGGCCACCGTGGGCCACAGCCACTTTCGGCGGGAGGGCACCTCGGCCATTGGCTGAATGCCGCTGCCGCTGGCGCTCGCCGATGCGCTGGTGGGGCCTGCGAGATCGATCAACTCGAGCGTCTGCTTGAGATCGTGCGCCGAATGCCAGCGGCTGGCCGACGTCTTCTCCAAACACTTCCGGACCACGCGGTCGAGCGACCGGGGCGTCATCGGCTGGAACTGCTGGATGGGAGCCGGCTGGTCCTTCAGAATCGCCGCCAGAATCGCGGTCTTGGTTTCGCCGTCGAAGGCGCGCTTGCCGGTGAGCATCTCATACAGCACCGCGCCGAAGGAAAATATATCGGAACGCTCGTCGGTATCCTTGCCTTCCGCCTGCTCCGGAGACATGTAGTGCAGCGTGCCGACGATCGAACCCGATTCGGTCATCGGTTCCGTGCGCGTAAGCATCTCGCTCGACCCCGAAACGCCGGATTTCGCCGCGACGCCGAGCTTTGCCAGGCCGAAATCCAGAACCTTGACGCCGCTCCCGGTCAGGATGATGTTGGCGGGTTTCAGATCCCTGTGGATGACGCCCTTCGCGTGGGCGGCTGAGAGCGCATCGGCGATCTGGATGCCGTACTGCAACACCTTTTCGAGCGGCATGGGACTCTGCTTGGTCAGGTGCGAGAGCGTGTCGCCCTCGACGAACTCCATCACCAGGTAGTTGGGCCCAACGTCATAGAGCGTGCAGACATTGGGGTGGTTGAGCGACGAGATCGCCTTGGCCTCACGCTCGAACCGGTCGGTGAACTCGTGCGCGGAGACTTTGATGGCGACGGGTCTTCCCAGGCGCGTGTCGGTTCCGCGGTACACCTCGCCCATGCCGCCTTTTCCGAGGAGGGCATCGACGCGATAAGGACCCAGCGTGTCGCCGGGTTTTAGGAGGTTGGGAGGTTGCTCTGCCATGGTCTAGTTACCGAGTGGACTTGCAGATTCAGAGTTTATCGCAAATCAGTGACCGGCCGCGATAAACTTGTTTGATAATCATGTCGCTCGGCGCAGGCGAAAAACTCGGCCCGTATGAGATCCTGGCACAGATCGGCGCGGGCGGGATGGGCGAAGTGTACAAGGCCCGCGACACACGGCTGGGCCGCGAGGTTGCAGTGAAGGTGCTGCCCCCTGAAGTTGCCAGCGACCGCGGCCGGCGGGAGCTTTTCGATCGAGAGGCGCGCGCCGTGGCCGCGCTGAATCACCCCAACATTCTGGCGCTGTACGACATCGGCAATGAAAACGACCTGGCGTACATGGTCACCGAGCTGCTGGAAGGTGAGACGCTGCGCGAACGCCTCAGTCGCGGGGCCGTCCCGGTCCAAGCGCGGCTATGTCTCCAAATACTTCATCGCGACAATCTATGCGGCCCTGGGAGATAAAGATCACGCTGTCGCCAGCCTGGAGCAGGCGTACGCGGAGCGATCCTGGTTCCTGGATTTCCTCAGGCTCGATCCTGAACTCGACAGTCTTCGCGCGGACCCGCGATTCCAGGAACTCGTCCGCCGCGTGAACTTTCCGCGGTGATAGGTAGTGACCTCCGCGCCGGCGCACGTCAGGAATCGCTCAAGGAACCGATGGTGGGGTCTATGACGTTTGACATAATGCCTTACACATCATACACTGGAATTTGATTCGGTCGTTCAAGTGCGCCGATACCACGGCGCTATTTCAGGACCGCATGGTCCGCCGATTTCAATCCATCGAACGGACTGCGCGGCGCAAGCTCTTGTACCTGCACCAGGCAAGGCGGTTGGAGGATCTTCGCGTGCCTCCTGGAAACCAGCTCGAACGGCTCAAGGGCGATCGCGTGGGGACATACAGTATTCGGATCAACGACCAATGGCGTGTCTGCTTCGCCTGGAACAATGGCGATGCGTATGACGTTGAGATTGTGGATTACCACTAAGACCTGGGGAGATAACATGAAGCGGTCAAGAATACTCGATCCAATCCATCCCGGAGAGATTCTCCTGGAAGACTTCATGAAGCCGTTTGGGATCAGCATCAATCAATTGGCCCGCGATCTGGACGTCCCTCCCAATCGCATCGGCGCAATCGTCAATGGCAGGCGCGCCATCACCGCCGATACGGCTTTGAGACTG
>JBGPHB010000914.1:0-2628 GCA_041484155.1 Bryobacteraceae bacterium | reverse complement strand
GCGACATTAGCTCGAAATTCCCTGTAACGGGGAGGTTGCGAATGCCACTACATGGAGTGGGCGCGAAACCGCAAACCATGCGAGAATTGTCGGACATGCAAAGCATCATGAACAAGCAAGGATCCGCCGAGGTTTTGCTCAGCTTGGTCCCCGGCCGTCTTGCCCGCCAGTTTTCAGCAGACCCGAGCCCCCTCAAAGAACCTCGGCAGGATCGTTTTGAGGCTGCCGTTCTTTTTGCGGATATTTCCGGGTTTACGGTGCTTGCCGAGGCTTTGGCTCGGCGTGGCCCTGCGGGTGTAGAGGAATTGACGCGGGTGTTGAACGTCTACTTTGGACGCCTCATCGACACGATTGACGCCCATGGCGGCGATATCACCAAGTTCGCCGGAGACGCGCTGCTCGCACTCTGGCCGAGCACCGATGAGGGCCTTTCCACCGTGACTAGCCGCGCCGCTCAGTGCGGCCTCGCCGCGCAGGAGCTGTTCCAAGACGCTCCGGAGCTGGAAAACTTGCGTCTCTCGGTGCGGATTGGGTTAGGATCGGGTCCGGTATCGCTTATGACGCTCGGTGGCCTGAACGATCGCTGGGCAGCGGTTGCAACTGGCGATGCATTGCTACAGATCTCCGACGCTACGCACCAGGCTCAACCCGGTCAGGTAGTTCTCTCGCCGGAAGCCTGGACGTGGGTCTCGCACCAGGCCGAGGGGCAGCCTCTGCGAGATGGGGCCGTCTGCCTGAGTTCGATTTGTGGAACGCTTCAAGCCGCTCGCCCTGCTGCGCCGCTTCTCACAATGGAAAGTATGGCCGCCTTGCGCGGGTTCGTTCCCCCGTCGGTTGTGTCGTATCTCGAGCAGGGACGAACCGACTGGATTGGCCAATTACGGCGGGTAACTGTTCTGTTCATTCATTTTCCGGGCTTGACGCCCACCACTCCACTGGAGAGAGCGCAATCAGTCATGCTTGTCCTCCAGGCGATCCTGATTCGTTATGAAGGCATCGTGAATAAGTTGAGCGTAGATGACAAAGGAGCGGCTCTTGTCGCCGCCTTAGGTCTGCCGCCCTTAGTTCATGAAGACGATCCGGCGCGTACAGTTCAAGCCGCGCTGGATATCCAGGACCGGCTACGCGAGTTGAATGTTCGCAACGCCATCGGCGTGTCAACGGGACGAGCCTTCTGCGGAGTAGTAGGGAATTCGACACGGCGCGAATATACGATGATCGGGGATGTCGTGAATCTAGCGGCAAGGCTCATGCAGGCCGCGCCCGGCGACATTTTGTGCGACGAGGCCACCTATCAAGCCGCATGCGCGCGCATCCCTTTCGAATCGCTACCCCCGATTACCGTCAAGGGCAAGGCCAGTCCGCTCCCGGTTTTTCGGCCCGTCGCCTCTTCGCGAAAGTGCTCATCCTCTACGCTGCGCCAGGAAGCCACGATGGTTGGACGAGAGGCCGAAAGGTCCACGCTGTCCGGTCATCTGAAGTCCCTGGCTGCGGGCGGCAAGGGCGGAGTCGTAGTAATCGAAGGAGACGCCGGTATCGGGAAGTCGCGCTTGATCGACGATCTCATCGAACAGGCGCAGGCCGCGGGTGTTGTGCCGCTAACGGGCTATGGCCGTGCAGTCGAGCGTTTCACACCCTACTTCGCGTGGCGCGACGTGTTCGCCGAGGTTTGTGGCCTCCAATCCAACGATCATGAGGTAAGAAGAAACCAGGTCGCGGATCGAATTGGCGCCGTTGCCGGCGCCGACTGGATGGATCGCGCCGCTCTGGTAAACGGCGTTTTGCTGACGGATTTTCCTGAGACGGAAGGCACCGCTGGAATGAGCGAACAATTGCGTTCCGCGCTGATGCATGAACTGCTGCTGAGGGTGCTGACTTCCCTGCCTGATTCGAGCTCACCGAAGTTGCTGATCTTAGAGGATGGGCATTGGCTGGACTCGGCTTCCTGGAGTCTCGCGCTGCTAGTCAGCCAGCGCGTGCCGTCGCTTCTTCTAGTGCTGACCACGCGGCCCATGCGCGATCCGGCGCCAGAGTTCACCGCTTTGGTTGGCGCTTCCGGCACGCGATTACTGCGGCTGGACGCGCTTCTCCCCGATGACGCAAACTGCCTCGTTTGCCAGCGGCTCGGCGTTGATTCTATCCCGAATCGGTTAGCCGCTATGATTTTCGAGAAAGCCGCAGGCAATCCACTGTTCTGCCGGGAGCTGGCCTATGCCCTGAAAGAATCCGGCCGAATTGCCATCGTCAACGGAGAATTCCGGATAACGGCTGAAGCAGGCGAGTTGAGCGAGCTGGATATTCCTGGGACTGTCGAGGCCGCTATCACCAGTCGCATCGATCGCTTGACACCGTCTGAGCAGCTCGTATTGAAAGCAGCCAGTGTGATCGGTCGCATTTTTCTGAGCCCGATCCTCTCTCATATTTACCCGATCGAGGCGGAAAAGGGGCAACTCGACGACATGATTCTCGAATTGGTTGAGCGAGACATGATCTCCGTCGAGCCGGCCAAGCTCGATCGTGAGTACGCGTTCAAGCACGTGGTTATTCAGACTGTCGCTTACAATTTGATGCTTTTTTCCCAGCGCCGGCAGTTGCATCGCGGTATCGCGGAATGGCTGGAGAACGCCT
>JBGPHB010000913.1:0-2635 GCA_041484155.1 Bryobacteraceae bacterium | reverse complement strand
CTCTCTCTGTACAACGCGGGCTAGAGAACCAAGTGACTCGAAATGCTCGCGAGTGAGAATCCCGTCGTCCACAATGATGTCGAACTCGTTCTCGATGCGGACGACAAATTCCAGCAGAGCTACCGAGTCGAGCGAGAGCCCTGCGTTGACGAGCGCCACATCCGGGTGGATCTGGCTCGCATCGACCTCATCCTTCAGCACGGAAAGCAGAATTTGCTTGAGCTGCTCTTCCACGGTTTGGATTGTAGAATTCATGATTTCCCCACTGTTCAGGTCATGCCGAGATTCGCAGCGAATAGCGCTGTCGAGCGACGTTGGTTGGATGCTGCAAAATGTATGCGTCAATGCGAGCGGCATAAGCCTCTACCAGCGCCTTAGTCTCGGCGGTACGGTCCGGCGGCCGGCCCAATTCAGGCGGGATGGCAAGCGGCTCCTGGATCTCAATGCGAAACCGCGGAGTCGGATCGGTTATGGTGAAACACGGCAGTATGACCGCGCCGGTCATGAGCCCAAGCGAAATGCCACCGGACGCAAAAGTGAGCTGGCGGCCGCGAATCGTAACCGGATAACGGCGTCCGCCGGCGCTCCCGTCGCCGGCAATATTGACGATGCCGTTTTGCCGCAGATGATCGTGAGCCTTCTTCATATACTGAATGCTCAACTCTTCGTTGCCAAAGAGCTTATCGGAGTCCAGCCGGTAACGGTTCAGATGCCAGCGCTGGAACCTCGCTCCCCATGACGTTTCACGCTCGCCGGCAAAGCCGATTCGAAACAAGTAATAGACATTGTACGGCTGCGTTCGAAGAAACCACCGCTCCAGCCTGGGTAGGCCGACGTGGCTGGTGAGCAGCACCACGCCTTTGTTGCGGTCAAGGGCCTGCTCCACTCGGTCCCAACCCTTCACTTCGAGCAAATCCCGGCAGTCGTTGGCGTCGTGAAGCATGAGCAGGTAGCTGAGATAGCGTCGAAACGATGCATGAACAAAAAGCTGGCGGGCCAACCGGGGAATCTCCGCAGGAGGCGTGCCCGCCGGGACAGTCTCCCGCAGCCACTGGATCGCCTGACGTCTCTGACGCGAACACAAACAGTACAATGCAAGAGCGGACACCTTGATCCACCGGATCGCCCGGGGCAACGGCAAAAGTCGGAGAATTTCCAGGGTGGAGTAAAAACGCAGCTTGTCAAGAACTTCGAGCAGCGTCTGCATTCATCCACCTGTCAGGCAACTGCCAGAGACTTCAACAGGCGCAGCCTCCCTTGCATTACGTCGTGCAGCAGGCTCTGGTGCTGGCAGCGGACGCAGCGAACCGTGTCCGGCTGGCGGCGCGTCGATCGCTTCATGTGGCGCATGATGATTCCGGCCAATCGCTCGGAAAGATCCACATACCATTCGGCGTACGGCGCACGGTGACCGGAATACAGGGTTCCCGCCGAAGGGCTCCATACTAGCGGAATACTGGCGATTCCTTCCTCCGCCAACTCCTGCGCGCCTTCGAGGAAACGCTCCTTCGGCTCGATGCCGGTAATGAATCCGGAAAAGATGCGTCCGCCGTCGCCGAAAATCTCCACCGCGGTCCGCAGAGCCTCGCGATACCTGGCGTAGCCGACGCGCTGTTCCTTTCCCGGGCAAACCGCCTTGAAGTAGGCAGAATCGAAGCACTCGAGATTGATGCCGACGCTGCGCAGTCCCAAACGGTGGAGGCGTTCGAACTGACGCAGATCCGGGGGCGGAGTCATGATCGCAGCGCCGGGCAGTTCCGTCATTCCGGTTGCCTCGCGGATGGCTTCGAGGTACGTCACCAGAACTTCCATTTCGCGATTGCCCGGAAGAATGCCGCCCGTAATCAGGAAGTGCCGCGCTGGTCCCTGTCCGAAGGCGGCGGCCATCACCTCGCCGACCTCCGCCGCGCGCTTACGGATCAAAACCTCATCGTACTGCCTGGGAGTGAAGTTCATGTTGCAGAACGCGCATTCCTTTTTGTCGGAAAAGGTAATGCACGCGTTGGTGTGGCAGACCGAGAGGCAATCCTCACCGACCAGCTCCGCAATGCTCGTCATCGGCAGCCCGAACGAAGTCTTGCGGGAATAGAACGCGGGCCTCTCGATCCATTCGAGCGTGGAAAGTCTCTCGCCCCGGCATTCGACAAACAGTTCAGCGCCTTCGGGCCGGACCAGATACGGCGACCGCTCATTGAGGCGCACTTGAACGATGGATCCGCCGGGAAGGCGCAGCTCACTGGGCGCCAGGTGCGTCTTGTGCACGTCGAAGTCGTACTCGAAGAGATGATGCAGTTGTTCCTTGTACTGGCAGCCGAGGCCGGCCAGCGCGGCGCCTTCAATCCGGACGCCGTCGGTTAGCAGACGGGCCTTCAATAGAATTTCGTCACGCATGCGAATCCACCTTGCGAGCGACGATCTGCCAAAAGAAACACTTGGGAATGCGTAACCAGGATGGAGATCCGCCGCCCTTAGCCGGCAATGCCAGACGGAGTTCCTCGTGTTCCAGGGACTCGATTTCGTATGCGCGAAAGAAGTGCCGCACCTCCTCCTCCGAGGAAAAGTGGTGCGTCACGCCGCTCTCGCCATCGCCGCCGAGCAGCTCTTTGTACACTCTGGGGTCGGAGAACGTATGGGG
>JBGPHB010000912.1:0-2637 GCA_041484155.1 Bryobacteraceae bacterium | reverse complement strand
GCACGCACTTTTGCGTGCCGCGTTCACACTCGTGTGAACGCACGGCCAAGCGTCCGCAAGAGTGCGGACGTGGCACGCAAAAGTGCGTGCGCCACGTAAAGTTGGAAAGGTTATTTCATTACGGGCACTAACGCAATATGCCTCTCGCTCCCGGCACTCGTTTGGGTCCCTACGAGATCCTCGCCCCGCTGGGAGCGGGAGGAATGGGCGAAGTGTATCGCGCCAAGGACACGAATCTCGGCCGCGAGGTTGCAATCAAAGTCCTGCCGGACGCTCTGGCGCGGGACCCTGAACGGCTCGCCCGCTTCCAGCGTGAAGCGAAAGTCCTGGCATCGCTGAATCATCCCAACATCGGGCACATCTACGGAGTGGAATCGCAAGCGCTGGTGATGGAGTTGGTCGAGGGCGAAACCCTCGCGTCACAAATAAGATCACGCCCGCTGCCGATAGAAACCTCCCTCCACTACGCCCGGCAGGTCGCCGAGGCGCTCGAAGCGGCGCATGAAAAAGGAATCGTACATCGCGACCTGAAGCCGGCCAACATCATGGTCACGCCGGCGGGACTCGTGAAGGTACTCGACTTCGGCCTGGCAAAGTCCGCCGAGGAGACGTCCGACGCCGGTGATCCGGGGAATTCGCCAACCGTGACGCTATCGCCCACGCGCACCGGCATCATCCTCGGAACGGCCGCGTACATGAGTCCCGAGCAGGCCCGCGGCGCCCCAGTGGACCAGCGCACCGACATTTGGGCGTTCGGCGTGGTGCTGTTCGAGATGCTGGCGGGAAAGCATGCATTCTCGGGTGGATCGGTCACCGATATTTTAGCGGCGGTCCTGCGGGCGGAGCCGGACTGGAGTGCGCTGCCGGCCGCGACGCCACCGCGGATCCGCACGCTGCTGCGGAGGTGCCTGGAACGCGATCGCAAACAACGGCTGCAAGCCATCGGGGAAGCCCGCATCGCGATCGACGCGCCCGAACAGGATGTACTGCCACCTCCGGCGGCTGCGCATCGGTGGCCCTGGGCGGTTGCGGCGCTTGCTCTAGCGCTGGCGCTCACCGCTGCGGCCGGTTGGTGGCGCGCCAGCCACTCCGCGCCTCTGCGTCCCCCAATGCGTCTTAATGTCGAGTTGGGGCCGGAGGCAAAGGCGGAGAGGCCCGCGGGCGGATCCTTCATGGCGCTTTCGCCGGATGGGACACTGCTTGCGTTTATCGTACACGGGGCCGACGGTGAGACCCGCTTGGCCACGCGCCGGCTCGATCAGAGTCAGGTTACACCGCTTGCCGGAACAGAGGGCGCGACTTCCCCCGTTTTTTCTCCAGATGGCCAATGGATCGCGTTCAACGACAACCGCAAGATCAAAAAGATTTCGGTGGGAGGTGGCGCGGCGGTGACGCTGTGCGATGCTCCTGGTGCGATCACCGCGAGTTGGGGCGACGATGGCAATATCATCGCGACGCTGGGTTGGGGGGCCGGCCTGTCGCGGATTCCCGGCGCCGGGGGCCCGCCTTCGACCGTGACAGAGCTGAATCGCGAAAAAAGCGAATTCAGGCACGGATGGCCACAGGTCCTGCCGGGAAGCCAGGCGGTCCTGTTCACGACCGCCCACTCCAGTCAAGCCTTTGACGATGCGGATATCGACGTTGTTTCCCTGAAGACCGGACAGCGAACTACGCTCCACCACGGCGGCTTTTTCGCGCGGTATCTTCCCAGCGGCCACCTGACCTGGGTCCACCAGAACGTGCTGTACGCTGCGCCGTTCGATCTAAGCCGGCTGGCGCTGACCGGAGAGCCCCAGCCTGTGATCGAAGACATCAACAACCGCAACGACACGGGTGGGGATTTCGCGTTTTCCCAGACCGGGACTTTCGTCTACGCCAGCGGAAAGGGGGACCTTCCGCGGTCGATCTTCTGGTTGGATAGTACCGGTAAGACGCGGCCTCTGCACCCGGCTCCGGGGCTGTATGGCTTCCCCCGCTTTTCGCCCGACGGTAAGCGTCTGGCGTTTTCCGCCGGCGACGGTCAGAACCATGAGGACATTTGGGTGCGGGATATCGAGCGCGATACCACATCGCGTGTCACTCTTCTGCCGGGCCAGAACCAGTATCCGGTGTGGACACCCGACGGCAAGAACCTGGTGTTCTGGTCCTCGAATCCGGCAGCGCCGGGAATCTATTGGATCCGCGCCGACGGCTCGGGCGTGGCGCAACGGCTGACGGACGGAAAAATCGAGCAGGCGCAACTGTCTGTTTCTCCTGACGGCAAACGGCTGGCCATGGTGCAGCCCAGCGCCGGCGGCGGAGTGGAGATCTGGACGGCGCCGGTCGAAGGCGACGAGGGACATCCTCGGCTGGGAAAGGCAGCACCGTTCCTGCAGACACCATTTAACACGGTCCTGCCGGCATTCTCGCCCGACGGCCACTGGCTGGCGTATATCTCGAGTGAGCCGGGCAAAGCAGGGTTGTGGGTGGTGCCTTTCCCCGGACCGGGCGGCGGGTGGCTGGTTTCGAGCCGCGGCGGCGACCCCACGTGGTCGCGCAATGGGCGCGAGTTGTTCTACCTCTCGGATGAGCGCACCATCATGGTGGCCGGCTACACCGCGAGAGGCGATGCGTTGGAGTTCGGCAAGCCCCAGGTGT
>JBGPHB010000911.1:0-2641 GCA_041484155.1 Bryobacteraceae bacterium | reverse complement strand
GGACGGATGGCGGTCAGCGCCGATCCGGGCGATCCTGGCGAAAACAGCTCCAGCCCCAGCTCCACGGCCGCTGCGCGCGTGGCCCGCGCCAGCAACTGCGCGTTCTCCACTAAATGCGCCATGCCAATCTGCTTGACGTATTTCAGCGCCTCCGCCAGAGCCAGAATCAGCGACGTCGGCGGCGTCCAGCTCGACTCGCCGTTCGCTCCGTTCTTTTTCTCTTTTTTGAGATCGAAGTAATAGTGCGGCAAAGTCGACGTTGCGGCGAACGCCCAGGCCTTGGGACTGATGGAGAGGAAGGCAAGACCCGGTGGAATCATGAACGCCTTTTGCGACCCGCCGACGACAATATCGAGGCCCCAGGCATCGATATCGAGGGGCATGGTGCCGATGCCGGTAATGGCGTCAACCACCAGGATCGCGCTGGTCTTGGCCACGGCGAGTCCCATGCCGCGGACGTCGTGCATCGCGCCGGTCGAGCTTTCCGACGCCTGTACAAAAACGCCCTTCACCGCCGGATCGGCCGCCAGAGCCGCTTCGACGCGTTCCACCGACACCGTGTCACCGTACTCAGAATGCAGAACGGTGGTCTCCAGGCCGTATGCTTTGCAAATCTCGACCCAGCGCTCCCCGAACTTGCCGGCGCAGCAGACAACCACGCGGTCGCCCCGCGAAAACAGGTTGGTCACCGACGCTTCCAGAGCGCCGGTGCCGGACGATGTGAATGCCAGCACATCGTTGGACGTACCCAAGACCTCCTTCAAGCCGGCCAGCACCGACTTGTAGATCTTGCGGAAATCTTCCGTCCTATGGTGCAGGTCCGACGCCATCATCGCGTGCAAGGCAGGCGGATAGAGAGGGGTCGGCCCCGGTGTCATCAATCGTTGTTTCTTAATGTGCATGTGGAGGGGGTAAGTCTCAGGATACCACCGACGCCGATTGCTCCTGGAAACCTCCCAGCCGATCATCTGGGCGAAGAACAACTGCATTAGAAGGGCTCGACCGGAGCCAGACTGTGCAGTCTTGCCAGCTAAGGGCTAGAATGGAAATTCCGTGTGAAACAGGCAGCCATGCGACGTTTCGCTTTTCTGGCTTTTGCGCTCGCGTCACCGGCCCGGCCGCAAGCTGAGTTCTTCGAAACTCGCATCCGGCCGGTTCTGATTGCGAATTGCCATAGCTGCCACGATGCGAATAAAGCGACCAGCGGGCTCCGGCTGGATTCGAAGGAAGGCCTGCAGCGTGGCGGAAGCCGCGGGACTGCCGTGCGGCCGGGCGACCCGGACGCCAGTCTTCTCTATCGCGCGATTTCCTATCGCGATCCGGCGCTGAAGATGCCCCCAACCGGCAAACTGCCCGACGCCGTGATTGGCGACATCCGCCAATGGATCGAGCAGGGCGCTGACGATCCGCGCACGGAATCGCCCGGCGCGCCGCAGCCGGCCGCGATCAACTGGGATCGGGCCCGGCTTCACTGGTCTTTCCAGCCGTGCAAGCTCGTGGCCCCGCCAAAGGTCGGGAACATCGCCTGGCCGCGCTCACCGATCGATACGTTCGTTCTGGCCCGGTTGGAGGAAGCGAATCTGGCTCCCGCCGCTCCCGCCGACCGGCGCACTTTGTTGCGGCGCGCCACCTTCGATCTTACCGGGCTTCCTCCCACTCCCGATGAGATGGAGGCCTTCCTCAAGGACACTTCCCCCGCCGCGTTCGACACGGTGGTGGACCGGTTGCTCGCATCGCCGCACTACGGCGAGCGTTGGGCCCGGCTCTGGCTGGACCTGGTCCGGTTCGCGGAAACCAACGGGCACGAATTCGACTTCTATAAGGATGAAGCCTGGCGCTATCGCGACTATGTCATTCGCGCCTTCAACGAAGATCTTCCTTACAACCGGTTTGTCGGCGAACACATCGCCGGTGACGGGATGGCCGCGCGGCGCCTTTCCGCGGACGGGAAGTATTGGGAGACTCCTTTAGCCAGTGGCTTTTTCGGTCTGGGAGAGGAACGGAACGGCGCCACCGACCTCGAGGAAGTCCGCAGCGAGATGCGCGACTCCAAGATCGACGTATTCGGCAAAGCGTTCCTCGGTCTGACCGTCGCCTGCGCCCGCTGTCATGACCACAAGTTCGATCCGATTCCCACAACCGACTACTATGCTCTCGGCGGCATCTTCGACAGCACTCGCACCACGCTCGCCTCGATTTCATCTCCGCAAGTAGGAAAACAGATCGAAGAGATTGTTGCACGGCTCAAAGCGGACACCCAGGCTCCCGCCGCTCCGCAGACAGTCCCGCTTCGCGAGGGCGACGAACTGTTCGACATGAACCGGTTCTCCCGCTCCGGCGCCGCTTTCGCCGAGCCGCGTGGAGGCCGCCTGGATTCCTCGCGTGGAGTCTCCGACAGACTGACCGGCATCATGGTCTCGCGCAGCTTCATTCCCACCAAACGCTACATTCATGTTCGGGTGGCGGGAACCAAGTTCAATCCGGTACGTGGAGAGCCGTCGCTATTGGCGGTCACCATATTCGCGCCCGGGCGCTATCCGAAAGGCGTCGCCGGAGATGGCGACCGGAAGATGCGTTGGAAAACGATCTCGCTCAAGGAGGAAGTGAACCAGGTATGTCACCTGGAGATCGCCGACCGCCG
>JBGPHB010000910.1:0-2647 GCA_041484155.1 Bryobacteraceae bacterium | reverse complement strand
CATTCCGGCGAGAAACAGCAAAGCGTAGCTCGCGACCAGCGACTTGGAGAGCGCGAAACCCGCGATCAACACACCGAGGCAAGTCAGCATGGTCAGCGCCACGCGGCCCTTGTTGCCGATGTTGCCCAGGCTCGCCACCACCAGCGCCCCGACGACCGATCCTGCTCCCGAGACGGAGAGCATGCTGGTGAACACCTCAGGCCCGCGATGGAAAACTTCCTTGGCGATCACAGGCAGGAAGGTCAGCAGCGGAATGCCCAGTCCGGTCATGCAAAATGACAGCACAATCAGAGCCACCATCGCCGGCTGGTTCCGGATGAAGCCGAAGCCTTGTTTCATGCTGGTGAGAATCGAGACGCCGGCTTTCTCCGGTGTGAAGTTGACCTTCAACAGAGTCAGCGAAATGATGACCGCCAGAAAGGAGATCCCGTTAAGAGAAAAGCACCACGTGTATCCCAGCTTGGTGAAGGCGATGCCCCCCAGGGCCGGTCCGATCACCCGGGCCAGGTTGAATTGAATCGATTGCAGCGCGATAGCGTTCGGCAGATCCTTCGGCTCAACCAGGTTGGGAACCAGCGCCGAGTTGGCCGGGCCGCCAAAAGCCTGCGCAGTGCCGGTCACGAAAGACAATGTAAGAATGTGCCAGATCTGCACCACATGGAAGTAGATCAGTGACGCCAGCAAGAAGGCGCACGATAGCTGAATCCACTGCGACGTCAGCAGCAGGCGGCGGCGATCCATGCGGTCAGCGACCACGCCTCCGACGAGCGAGAACAACAGAATCGGGATACTGCCGAGAAACGCGTCCAGCCCGAGCATGCGGGCGGAATTGGACATCTCGAACACAAGCCAGCTCTGCGCCACGTTCTGCATCCAGGTTCCGATGCTGGACGTGCAGGCCCCAAACCACCAAAGCCGGTAATCGCGGTATTGAAACGCTTTGAAAACGCGCTGAAGCACTGAGCTGGGGACCTACGGCAGCGGTTTTTCCCGAACGATCAAGTGCACGATATTCCCGTCGAGGTCGGTGAAGAATACCAGCCGGTTGCCCTGCAGGACGACCGGATCTGCCAGGAAATGAACGCCCTTGCGCTTCAATTCGGCATGCCCGGCGTCAAAGTCGTCGACCATGATGGCCAGGTGGCGGATACCAGGATCCTTCATCTTGTTCGATCCCCGTTCTCCCTCCGAGGGGATGATCTCGAGCATCGTGCCGTTGGCCGCCTTTACGAAGTAATTGCCGGCGTACGTAAAATTGATATGAAATTCCAGATGCTCCACGTACCATTTCGCGAGGGCTTCCGGGTTTGGCGAGGCTATCGCCGTGTGCTCCAATCCTTTGAACATACGAAGGATTGTAGCAGGAACTCGCGCGGCGCGTTCGTGTTATGAAGGAGAGACCACCTATGAAAGCCGTCGCCGTGTTTCCCGATCAAAAGCGGATCTCGATTGTCGACCACGAAGATCCGTCGATTACCAATCCCACTCAGGCGAAGATCCGGATGCTCGAGGTGGGAATCTGCGGAACCGATCGCGAGATCTCCTCCTTCCAGTACGGCATTCCGCCGTCGGGGGAGGATCGTCTGGTAATCGGCCACGAATCGCTGGGCGAGGTAGTGGAGCTTGGTTCCGCCGTGTCGCGCGTCAAAACGGGCGACCTGGTGGTGACGATGGTGCGCCGGCCTTGCCCGCACGTAGAGTGCGCGCCTTGCCGCGCCGGGCGGCAGGATTTCTGCTCGACTGGCGACTTCACCGAGCGGGGTATACGCGGAGCGCACGGCTTCATGACCGAGATGGTGGTCGATGATGAGCGGTATATGAACGTGATTCCGCCCGGCCTGCGCGATATCGGCGTGCTAGTCGAGCCCCTGACAATCGCGGAGAAGGCGATGCTGCAACTGTGGCAGATACAGGGCCGGCTGCCGTGGGGCGGGAACGCTCCCGGCCGGCGCGCGGTTGTCTTAGGAGCCGGGCCCGTCGGCCTGCTGGGCGCCATGGCGCTGGTCACGGCCGGATTTCAAACTACGGTCTACTCCCGGTCGAGCGCGAACATCGCGCCATTGGTCGAGTCGTTCGGCGCGCGATATCTTGCCGCCGAGACAGTCGCCCTGGAGCAGATGGCGGAGCGAGTCGGCCAGATTGATGTGATCTATGAGGCCACAGGCGCATCGAGGTTGGCGTTTGAGGCGCTGAAGACGTTGGGCGTCAATGGCGTATTCGTCTTCACTGGCGTACCCGGGCGGAAGGGCCCCATCCAGGTGGACACGGACCAACTCATGCGCGACCTGGTGCTGAAGAACCAGATCGTGTATGGAACCGTGAACGCCGGGCGGGACGCCTTCGAGGCGGCGATCCGCGACCTGACGGAATTCCAGAAGCGTTGGCCCGATGCGGTGAAGTCGCTGATCACGGGGCGATATCCAATGGAGGCGTTTCAAGAGCTGCTGACCGCTACGCCCGCCGGAATCAAGAACGTGATCCGGATTTCAAATTAGCGATTTACGACGGTTGCCCTCGCCGCGCCTTCAGCTCGCTGAGCAGTTTCTCGATTTCGTCTTCCTTGCCTAGCGCTGCCAGCCGATCCTCCATGTTGTCCCCAATGAGCTCCGCCTTGGCCTGGCTCAGCGCCTCCGACCGGTGGACTTTG
>JBGPHB010000909.1:0-2649 GCA_041484155.1 Bryobacteraceae bacterium | reverse complement strand
CACCTGAAACGCGATCGAGCGCCCAGGGATTGTGTACCGCCCCGAAGTAGGTGACGGCTGAAGACCCGCCGTAAGCGAACTCGTGGAGATTCAGTTTGCCCAGCAAGATCGCGCCGGCGTTCTTCAATCTGCGGACAACCTCGGCGTCTTCGGAGGGAATCCGGTCTTTGAACAACTCGCTCGCCGCAGTGGTGCGAACACCGCCAGTGTCGATGTTGTCCTTCAATGCGATGGGAATGCCATGAAGGGGACCCCGCCACTTTCCTTTGTGTTGCTCCGCCTCCATCTCCCGCGCGGTGGCGAGAGCCTGTTCCCCGGTTACCGTGATAAAAGCACTCAGCGCGGGGTTGTATTTTTCGATTCGTTTCAGGCAAGCTCGGGTGAGCTCGACGGGCGACGACGCCTTGCTTCGAAGCAGTTCCGAAGCTTTCTTCAGCGTCAAGCCGGAAAGCTCTTGCGACTCGCCCAAAGCCGACCTGACAGCCGACAGGGCGGTCGCGCCCGCGCCGGCGGTCAGGAAGTCTCTGCGGGAGCAACGACCTGGTTTCATATGTCTCTCCAGCGTACGCCGTTCATGATAGCTTTGGATGGAGATGGCCAAGGACAAAGCGCTGCGAGAACATTTGCTCTCCTTGCTCAAGGGCGGCAACGCCCACGTAACTCTCGAGGCCGCGATCACGGGTTTGCCGGCCGGTCTGCGCGGCAAGAGGCCGAAAGGCGCTCCGCATTCGCCTTGGGAAATTCTGGAGCACCTGCGGATCGCCCAGTGGGACATCCTGGAATTCAGCCGCGATTCAAAACATGTTTCGCCCCAGTGGCCGGTGGGCTACTGGCCCGCCACACAGGGTCCGCCAAACGACAAGGCTTGGAATCAGTGCGTGCGAGCCTTTCGCACGGACATGGAGTCGATCTGCAAACTCGTGTCGGACGAATCGACAGATCTGTCCGCCAAGATCCCCCACGGGAGTGGCCAGACCATCCTGCGGGAGGCGTTCTTGGTGGCCGACCACAACTCCTATCATCTGGGAGAAATGGTACTGGTGCGGCGGTTGCTCGGCGCCTGGGAATAGGAGTCGCACATGGACTCGGCACTCGCGGTCCACCGGCTGCATTTCGCCTTCACGATCACCTTCCATTACCTGTTCCCGCAGTTGACGATGGGCCTGGCCCTGCTGATCCTGATTCTGAAGACGATCGCACTGTGGACGGGTGACGAGCATTACAGCCGCGCCGCCCGGTTCTGGGCGAAGATCTTCGCCATCAACTTTGCCTTCGGGGTCGTGACCGGTATTCCCATGGAATTTCAGTTCGGCACCAACTGGGCGAGGTTTTCGAGGTCGGCCGGCGCGGTGATCGGACAGACGCTGGCGATGGAAGGCGTCTTCTCCTTCTTTCTCGAGTCGAGTTTCCTGGGACTCTTCCTCCATGGAGAAAAGCGTCTTGGACCGAAGGGGCACTGGCTCGCGGCGTTTCTCGTGTTCCTGGGCTCCTGGCTTTCCGGCTTCTTCATCATTGCTACCGACGCCTGGATGCAGCATCCCACTGGCTACGAAATCGGTCCGAACGGTCAGATCCTCTTGACTAGTTTTTGGGGGCTGCTGCTGAACCCCTGGGTGGGATGGCAGTACCTTCACAACATGCTGGCGGCGGTGGTGACGGGAAGCTTCGTGATGTCGTCGGTGGGCGCGTACTACTTGCTGATGAAGAAACACGACTCGCACGGGCGCACTTTCCTGCGGGTCGGCGTCACGGCGGGAGTCGTCGCGCTCGCATTGTTGATTTTCCCTACGGGCGATGGCCAGGGCAAGAACATCGCGCTCCATCAACCGGTGACTCTGGCGGCGATGGAAGGACTGTTCGATACGGCGCAAGGCGCCCCTCTGGCGCTGATCGGCCAGCCTGACACGGAAAAGATGAAGTTGGATAATCCCATCGCCGTGCCCGGCGCCCTCAGCTTCCTCACCTACCAGCGTTGGGGTGCGGAGGTGAAGGGGCTGCGGGAGTTCCCTCGGGACCAATGGCCGGACAATGTACCGCTGCTCTATTTCAGTTACCACATCATGGTCGGGCTGGGAACGATTCTGTTGGCGTTGATGGTCCTCTCAGCCTGGCTGCTCATCCGGGGACGCTTGTACGGCTGCCGCCCGGTGCTCTGGGCACTGATGCTGGCCCTGCCGTTCCCCTACATCGCAACCACGGCCGGCTGGATGACGGCGGAGCTCGGCCGGCAACCGTGGCTCATCTACGGCGTGATGCGGACGGCCCAAGGGTCGTCACCCTACGTCTCAGCGGCCAATGGACTGTTCACGCTCCTCGGATTCATGGGGCTGTACAGCATGCTCAGCGTTCTGTTTCTATACCTGATCTCGAACGAGATCGAACGGGGTCCCGATTAGCCATGGAAACGCTGTGGTTCTGCCTGGTCGCCCTAATGCTGGCGCTGTACGTCGTATTGGATGGATTCGACATCGGCGCCGGCATTGTACACCTGCTCGTCGCCCGATCGGATGACGAGCGGCGGCTGGTCATCGGCGCCATCGGTCCGGTTTGGGACGGGAACGAAGTTTGGTTGCTGGCCGCCGGAGGCACGCTCTACTTCGCGTTTCCAACCCTCTATGCATCCAGCTTCAGCGGCTTCTATCTCCCTCT
>JBGPHB010000908.1:0-2663 GCA_041484155.1 Bryobacteraceae bacterium | reverse complement strand
CTGCCCGAAGGTCAGCGGCTGCTCAGCGACACCGAGCTCCTGGAAATCGAGGCGCGGCTAGCGCTCGCCGGGCAGACACTGGGTGGGTTGGTCGCCGCCGACAAGCTCCCGGAAGCCTACCTGAAACAGCGCACGCGCACCTCTGAAATGCGCGGCCACAATTGGGAACTCTTGCGGCAACGCGCCGAGGCGAACGGCCTGTACTTCGAGCCGCTCGGCCTGAACGGATCGAGCACACACGCACTGCTCTGGATTGCCAAGGAGGACCTGGGAGAGAGGAAATTCGACGGGCAGTTCCTGGGAATCGCCGATCCCTACCGGGATCCCCGGTTGCGGGATTGGACGGGCTATCGGCAGATCCGGGACGGAAAGGAGCTGATTCCGCTGGCTCTCTATGGCCTGGATCATCCCAAGGTGCCGCTGCTGCTGGTCGACTTCCGGGACACGCGGGCGCCTAAGCGGCGCGAGATGTTCCGCCGGGCGGCCAGCGATGCCGTGAGCGGAGTGCTGGGCATCTCGAAATGGGGCAACTGGCCGTACTTCGCCGGATCCTGGACGTTCAATTTCGTCCGCGCGCGGCACGGGGCCGCCAATGACCGCGCGGCGCGCCTGAAGGCGTACTCGCAGGTGCGGCAGTCGCTGGCGCTGGACCAATCCCTCGATCCGGGGCTGCGCGAGGAGCTGCAGAAACGGCTGGAGATTCTGGGGGTGAATCCGCTGGAGGACAGCGTCTTCGACGAAGCTGAGATCGCCCGTCGCCAGTACGCGGCGCTGTTGCGCTACGCCGAGGATCCGCACGGCCTCCCGGAGCGGCTCGATCGGGATCGCAAGGTCGAGCTGACTTCGTACCAGCATCGCTTTCCGGCGCGCGCCGGCCTTCGTCTGGCAAAGTTAGCCACACTCGGACTCTACACGCATCGTGAACGTTCCACTGAAGGACTCGAAGCACGACTGGATCGGGAACGTCGCGTGGCGCGGCAACTGCGATTCCTCGAGACCGTCGCGCGTTCCAGTCCTCAGACCGAGGTCGTCTGGAACATGGATGAAGTGAAGCAGGCGCTGGACGACGTCACCTCCGGCGGCGTTTCGGAACGCTCCGCGCGGCTGGTGCAGCGGATCCTGGAACAAACCAACGACGCGAAAACCCGGGCGCTCGCCAAGCGCGCTCTTGAGACCCTGGATGCCGCGGGCGGTCAATAAACACATTTCACGCAAAGACGCAAAGTTCGCAAAGAAGATCTTCTTGGCGGCCTTTGCGTCTTTGCGTGCAATGCTTTTTCTTGCCCCCCCGGCCACGGCTGAAGTCAATCGGGTGGTCATCATCAAAGTGGACGGGCTCCCGGAGGGGCTGGTCGAAAGGTACGCGACCGAAACGGCGGACGCCGGCCGGGAAGGCCAGAGCCGGCTTCCGTGGATCCAACAGGTTTTCGGCAGGAACGGCACGTGGATGGAGAATTTCTACGTCCGTGGGATCAGCCTTTCCGCGCCCTCCTGGTCTCTTCTCGACACCGGGCGGCATCTCGAGATTCGCGGTAACGCCGAATGGGACCGCTACACGCTCCGAGTCGAGGACTATCTAAACTTTTTTCCCTTCTACCTTGGCAACGCAGCGAACCGGCGGGCCGATATGCCGGGCGTCGACCTGCTCGATGAGTACGGCGTGCCTCTGCTGATCGACCGGTTCCACGCCCCGGAGCGATTCCAGAGCTTTCAGCTCCTGCAAAGAGGCGTGCGCTGGAAGACGCTTGAATCGAGCCTCCGCGGCAAGTTCACCTCGCGTCCGCTGAAAGAACTTTTCGATGAGTGGCAGACCGGATTTTCCATGTCGAGTTCGGTGAACGAGCAGACCGAACGCGAACTGCTCAAGGACCTGAAGAATCCCCGCATCCGCTATCTCGACTACTTCACCGGCGACTTCGATCACGTGGCGCACCTGGCCGCGGATCGCGTGGCGCAGCGTCATGTCATCGAATCGATCGACGCGCTGGTGGGGCGGGTTTGGGCGGGGATCGCGACTAGTCCGCTGGCCGGCACCACCGCGCTGGTGCTGGTCTCCGATCACGGCATGAACACCGCCGAGGGCGTCTACAGCCAGGGCTACAATCTGATCGATTGGTTCAACAGCGCCGCAGGCGGCGCGCACCACGTGCTCACCAACCGCCATCCGTTGACCGAGTTCAAGCTGAAGGGGCTCGATCCCCTGGTCTCCGAAGTCATCACGCCCAGCACGGAGGCGACCTACCTGGCGGGCGAGAGCGCCCACTACCCAACGGCGGTGATGGATCTCGACGGCAACGAGCGAGCCAGCATCAGCCTGCGCAACAGCTCGCTCAACGCGGTGCAGATTCTACTCGACCAGTTGATGCACAAGCGGCTCGCGGGACACGTGCGGAACGCGGCGATCAACGGGCTGTTCGAGATTCTCGACCGCGAGCGGCCGGCCTGGCGACGCAATCTGGATGAATTGAAGGGTGACCGCGCGTACTCCGACTATGTGGCGACGATGAACCGGCTGCTGGCGCTCGATCCCGCAGATTTTGATCCGGGGAAATTCAAGACAGAGGAGCTGATCCCTCGCAAGTCGCTGGGCGAACCGAATACCATTCGCGACCTGCAGCACTACGTGACCGGACTCGGGCTGGCCGGGTTGGTCGTAGCGCCGG
>JBGPHB010000907.1:0-2666 GCA_041484155.1 Bryobacteraceae bacterium | reverse complement strand
GGTCGATCCCACGATCGAAGTCTATCCAACCAGCAACGTTTTGCCGCTCCAGAAGCTTGAACAAGAATGGACCGCGATCCAGAAGCAATGGGAGGAGTGGGCCGGCGCACTCACCGACGCCGACGTCACGCAAGTGGCTTCTTACACGAATCCGAAGGGCCAGTTCGAGCAACTGCCGGTGTGGAAGATCCTGCTGCACGTCGTAAATCACGCTACGCTCCACCGCGGCCAGGCAATGGCCATGCTGCGCCGGTTGGGTGTCCAGCCACCGGGGACGGATTTGATTTACTATTTTCGGGAGCAGAAGTAGGCCATGCGAGAGCTGATCTTCCTAACGGTCGCGACACTTGCGTATTCGCAGGATATTCGGATCCGGCTGGACGCGACCGACGCACCCCGCCGGTTGCTTCACGTTCAGATGGCCATTCCGGCGAAGCCGGGCCCGATGACGCTGCTGTACCCGAAGTGGATTCCAGGGGAACACGGTCCCACCGGTCCTATCACGGACCTGGTCGGCCTCAAGATCGCGGCGAATGGGCAGGCGATTTCCTGGAAGCGGGATTCAGTGAACCTGTACGCCTTTCAGGTGACCGTGCCCGACGGCGTCACTGCGCTCGAAGTTGCTTTCGATTTCATCTCGGCGCCGGAAGCGCCCGGATTTTCCTCCGGCGCTTCGGCCACCACTGAGCTGGCGGTGTTGAATTGGAATCAATTCCTGCTCTATCCCCAGGGTATGGCGGCTGACCAGTTGCGTTACCAGGCCAGCCTGCGTGTCCCCAACGCGTGGCGATTTGGAACCGCTCTGCCGATCGCGCGAGAATCCGGCAATGAAATCGAGTTCCAGCCTGCATCGCTCACGACGCTGATCGACTCCCCGGTTTCGACCGGCCGCCACTATCGCACCATCGAGCTTGGCGCCGACGGCTCCATTCCTCACTTTCTGCACCTCGCGGGCGACAGCGACCGCGCGCTCGAGATTGGTCCCGACCAAATTAAGTCCTACAAGAGCCTGATCAGTGAAACGGGTGCTCTGTTTGGCGCGCGCCACTATCGCAGTTATCACTTTCTGTTAACGCTCAGCGATCACATCGCGAGCTTCGGCCTGGAGCATCATGAATCGAGTGATGACCGGATCGGCGAGCGGGGTCTCATTGATGAAGCCGCGCGAAAAACCGTTGCCGATCTGCTGCCGCACGAGTTTGTGCACTCCTGGAACGGAAAATACCGGCGCCCCGCCGGCCTGATTACGGCAGACTACAGCCAGCCGATGAGAGGGGATCTGCTGTGGGTTTACGAAGGGCTTACTCAGTACCTCGGGGAAATTCTCACGGCCCGCGTCGGTCTGTACAGCGCGGAGCAGTTTCGCGACAAGCTCGCCATGATTTTGGCCGCCCTGGACACCAAGTCCGGGCGGACCTGGCGTCCCCTGGAGGACACCGCCGTCGCCGCCCAGCTCCTGTATGAAGCTCGCGACGATTACGCCGAGTACCGCCGCGGCGTGGATTACTACGACGAGGGCACTCTGCTGTGGCTCGAAGCCGACGTCCTCATCCGCCAACTGAGCAAGGGCGCGAAGTCGATGGACGACTTCTGCCGCGCCTATGCTGGCGGAGCTGGCGGCTCGCCCGCCTTGAAACCTTACACGTTCGAGGACATTGTCGCGACGTTGAATTCCGTACAGCCCTACGACTGGGCCGGATTTTTGCGCGCGCGCGTGCAAGCTCTGAAGGCGCACCCTCCGCTGGGAGGCATCGAGAATGGCGGCTGGAAGCTGATCTACAACGACACTCGCTCCGAGCTCTGGAAAGACTTCGAGGAACAAAAGAAAGGCGTCGACCTGTCCTATTCTCTTGGTCTGCTTGTGAAGGAGGATGGAACCGTCCAGGACGTGTCGGTCGGCGGACCGGCGCAGAAGGCGGGTATCGCGCCCACTGACAAGCTGATCGCCGTGGACAATCGGCAATTCACCGCGACGAACCTGCGCGAGGCGGTGCAACACACGTCGGCCGGCGCGCAAACGATCGAACTGTTAGTAAAGAACGGCGAGTACTACAGCGTCCACCGCGTCAACTACCAGGGCGGCGAAAAATATCCACACCTGGTGCGCGACCCGGCCAAACCCGACGCTCTGTCCGAGATCATCCAACCCCTGGTGCGGTGAGGAACTGTCAATTCGCTTGGCAGGCGAAACCGCCTGCCCCTCTGTGTTGCAAGATGATGCAAGGTGGGGCAGACGGTTTCGTCTGCCGGGTCTCGCCAGTTTACAACAATCCCATGATGTGAAAACCCGCGTCGACGAACAGCACGTCGCCGGTGACGCCGCGCCCAAGGTCGCTCGCCAGAAAGACCGCCGCGTCCGCTACCTCCGCCGGATCGGTGTTGCGGCGCAGTGGCGCCCGGAGCGGCACCGCCTCCAACACCTTCGAGAAATCCTTGATACCGCGCGCCGAGGTGGTCTTGACGGGGCCCGCCGAAATCGCATTGACGCGGATACGGCTGGGACCGAGGTCAGCCGCCAGATATCGCACCGCGGCTTCCAGCGAGGCTTTGGCCACTCCCATCACGTTGTAGTTCACGACCACGCGCGACGAGCCCAGGTAGGTGAGCGTGATCATCGACCCGCCCTCGGTCATGCACGGCGCAGTGGCACGCGCCACCGCGATCAG
>JBGPHB010000906.1:0-2677 GCA_041484155.1 Bryobacteraceae bacterium | reverse complement strand
GCTGCCGCTGGCCCAGCCGGGTCAGTGAATAGAACTTGGCGCGCCGGTTGTTTTCGCTCGGCTTCCACTCGGCTTTGATCCAGCCTTCCTGTTCCAGCTTGTGCAGCGCCGGGTACAGTGATCCGTCGCTGACTTGCAGAATCGCGCCGGAAACTTGCCTTAGGCGCTGGCCGACCGCCCAGCCATGTAACGCCTCCAGGGCCAGAATCTTGAGGATAAGAAGGTCCAGCGTGCCCTGCACCAGGTCGGATGGTTTGCTCACGCAGCTCCTCTCGCTTACCGAGAATAGGATACCCATACTTCTCTTGGTTAGCAAGAAGGGCTTGGCATCGCGCGTGCATACTAAAACCGCAATGAGGAAGTACTCGGCAGCAATCATTCTGATGACTGCGGCCTTTTCAACGGTTAAGGCAGCGGGGCAGGCTCAAGAGGGCTTCAGGAGCTTTTACTTCGCAGTTGGCAACTATTACCAAGTTACCGTGCGGGAAGTGGCCGCGATCCACGACAGCGCCATTCCTCCCGAAGAAGTTCCCGTGGTTTTCTACCTGGCGCAGCAGGCTCACGTTGCGCCGGCTGTGGTGGTTGATTTGCGCCGCCACGGTGGAAGCTGGGCTGACGTCGCCTTCCACCTTCACCTTGCAGCGGACATTTACGATTTCGGCACGAGGGCTCCCGGATACTCAAAACAGCATCCACCACGTGATGAGGATGTGATCGATGCCGTCAACGTTCACTTCCTTGCGGACTACCATCGAGTGTCCCCAGAAGTAGTGTGGGCAGAGCGGTCGCGCGGCAGAACTTACGCCGCGGTGGCGCGAGATTTCGAGGCGAAGGGGAGTAAAGGCAAGGGTCACGATCGCTAGAATCCTCCAGTCCGCCGCGAAAATTTGTGGGGCGGCCAGTCATGGCGGCGAGCCGGCCTCTAGGCCGGCTCGCACTGGAGTTTCTACGTTGTGAAACAGAACCCCGCCCTAACGGGCAGGGCTTGCGGCGTGTTGTAAATGAGCGATAAAGCCCCGCCCGTTAGGGCGGGGTAGGCGAGCCGGCCAGGAGGCCGGCTCGCAAGCTAAAGCTCGCCCCACGTCACATCCCGAATGCGGCGCGATACTTCTCGGGCAACTTGCGGGGCTTGTGATCTGGGCCGCAAAAGATGTGTTTCGTTTCGCCCTTCGCCAGGCGCCTGCCTTCGGATGCCTCGGTCATCTCATAACCGAAGCGGATCATGCGCGGATGAGCTTCCTCGACCCACGTGCGGACGACAACCTCTTCGTCATAGAGTGCCGGCGAGAGGTACCGGCAGCTAGCCTCGACCACGGTGAGCAGGATGCCGTCCTCAAGTTCCATGTCGCGATAGCGAATTCCGACGGCGCGGCAGTATTCCACCCGTCCCACCTCCATCCAGACCAGGTAGTTCGCATAGTAGACGATACCCATCTGGTCGGTTTCCGCGTAACGGACGCGGAGCCGCGCATCGACGGTAGACATGGAGGGTGATTATACCAATGAAACCAAAGTTCAATGAGATCAGTCTGTTAATATGACATCACGTGCGCATCCGTGTTCTTTTCTTTGGTGTACTGCACGACATCGTGGGCCTGCGGGAGGACTCCCTTGACGTCTCTGACGGGGCCCGCCTGGACACAGTGTTCGAGCACTACGCCGCCCGTTTCCCTCGCTTCCGGGAAATGTCGAGCAGCGTGGTCCTGGCGCTGAACCAGCAGTTTTCCGCGCCTTCGTCCGCGATCTCCGAGGGTGATGAAGTCGCGTTCCTGCCGCCGGTCAGTGGAGGCGCCGGAACCTTCACCCATCAAATCACCGACCCGCAATCGGGCCACTTCTTCGCTCTCACTCGCGATCCGATTGACGCCGCCGCCGTCGCCCGCTGCCTGCTGCGCGGCGAAGATGGCGCATTTGTCAACTTCGAGGGCGTGACGCGGAACAACACCAAGGGCCGGGCCACGCGTTATCTGGAGTACGAGTGCTACGAGCCGATGGCCATCAAGACCATGGCTGAAATCGGGGGCGAAATCGCGCGCTCGTTTGCGATCGGCCGCATCGCCATGGTACACCGGCTCGGCCGCCTGGGCATCGGCGAGACCAGCGTGGCCGTGATCGTGACCGCGCCGCACCGCAAGCCCGCGTTTGAAGCGGCGCTCGAAGGCATCAACCGGCTCAAGCGCCTGGTGCCGATCTGGAAGAAAGAATACTTCGTCGACGGCGAAGTCTGGGTCGACGGCGAGTGGGACGACTCCGTCGTCAAAGCTCACTCATGAAATACTTCCTGCTATTGCAGCTAGCGCTGGCCACCGCGAGCGCCCAGTTCAAAGTCGATGTGCGCCTGGTCCGCCTGCTGGTGAACGTGAAGAACCCGGCCGGCGACTTGGTAGGCTCGCTCGATCCGAAAGAGTTTACGGTTTACGACAACGGAGTCCCGCAGGAGATCGCGGTCTTCGAGCGCTACACCATGCAGCCACTTTCGGTTGCGTTGATGATCGACACCAGCGGCTCCACCGCAAAGGAACTGCGTTACGAGGTAACCTCGGTCGGAAAGTTCCTCTCCGCGCTGTTCGGCGAGGGCAATGAGAAGGACACGGCGGCTCTATATTCGTTCAACTACGAGGTGACGCTGCTGAGCTCCTTCACGCGGCGGCAGAAACGAATCGAAGACAATTTGAGG
>JBGPHB010000905.1:0-2681 GCA_041484155.1 Bryobacteraceae bacterium | reverse complement strand
GACCGTCGCCGAGTATTTTCGCGATGAAGAGAACCAGGACGTGCTGCTGTTCATCGACAACATTTTCCGTTTCACGCAGGCGGGATCTGAAGTGTCGGCGTTGCTGGGCCGCATGCCGAGCGCGGTAGGGTACCAGCCCAACCTGGCCAGCGAAATGGGCGAAATGCAGGAGCGCATCACCTCGACCAAGTCCGGTTCGATCACGTCGGTGCAGGCCATTTACGTGCCCGCCGACGATTACACGGATCCGGCGCCGGCCACCACGTTCGCCCACCTGGACGCGACCACCAACTTGTCGCGGTCGATCTCGGAGATGGGAATCTACCCGGCGGTGGATCCGCTGGCTTCGACCTCGCGCATTCTCGATCCGCTGGTGATCGGTGAAGAGCACTATAACGTCGCGCAGCAGGTGAAGCTGACTCTGCAGCGTTACAAGGACTTGCAAGACATCATCGCGATTCTGGGTGTCGACGAGCTATCGGACGAAGACAAGACAACAGTGGCGCGGGCGCGCAAGCTCCAGATGTTCCTCTCGCAGCCCTTCACGGTGGCGGAGGCGTTCACCGGCCGCAAGGGCAAGTACGTGAAGGTGGCTGACACGGTTCGCAGCTTCAAGGAAGTGGTCGAGGGCAAACATGACGCGATCCCGGAACAGGCCTTCTACATGCAGGGCTCGATCGAGGACGTACTCGAAAAATGGGAAGAGCTCAAGAAGGCCGGCTAGCCCATGGCGGACACCTTTGAAATCGAGGTCGCGACTCCAGAGAAGCTGGTGCTCCGCCAGAGCGCCGGGTATGCTGAGATTCCCGGCAAGGATGGTTACTTGGGCGTTTTGCCCGGACACGCCGCGTTACTCAGCGAACTGGGCGTAGGAAGGCTTTCGATTACCTCGGCGGGCAAAACCGATACTCTCACGGTGACCGGCGGCTATCTTGAAATCCGAGATGACCACGTCCGCGTGCTCGCGGACAAAGTGGACTCCCGGGCAGACTGAGGTCTCTCAACTGAACCCCGCCCTGACGGGCAGGGCTTGCGGGGTGATGTAAACGTACGACAAAGCCCCGCCCGTGAGGGCGGGGTTGGGCAGACAAGTGGGGCATGTTTCAGCAGGGGCTTTAGCCCCGCACTGTCTGCGGCTCAGACACAGTCTTCACGATCTTGGTCCGCCGCGGGTGTTTCTTGAATTTCCCGCGCATGCGTTCCATGTAGATGTAGACCACGGGCGTGATGTAGAGCGTTAGCAGTTGCGAAACCACCAGGCCACCGACCACCGCGAGGCCCAGCGGACGACGTGCTTCCGAACCCGAGCCAAACCCCAGTGCAATAGGCAGGGTCCCCATCAGCGCCGCCATCGACGTCATCATGATCGGCCGGAAGCGCACCAGGCACGCCTCATAAATCGCATCCGCCGGTGACGAATGGTGCAGCCTCTGGGCCTCCAGGGCGAAATCGATCATCAGAATCGCGTTCTTCTTCACGATTCCAACCAGCATGATGATTCCGACAAACGAGTAGATGTTCAGCTCGTGACGGAAGATGAGCAGCGTCGCCAACGCTCCCAACCCGGCGGAAGGCAGGCCCGAAAGAATCGTCAGCGGATGGATGAAACTCTCATACAGGATTCCCAGCACCATGTAGATCACCAGGATCGCCGTCAGCAGCAGGAAGCCCATGCCGACCAGAGACGATTGGAAGGCCGCGGCCACGCCTTGGAACGTAGTGTGAATATCGGCCGGCAGAGTTTCGCGAGCGGCTTCCTCCACGCGTTCGACCGCTTCGCCGAGCGATACGTCGGGCATCAGGTCGAAGGAGTACGTGACCGAGGGCAACTGCCCCAGGTGGGTGACCGCCAGAGGACCGACGGTGGTGCGCGGCTTGGTGACCGCGCTCAAGGGTATTAATTTGCCGGTGGACGACCGGACGTACAACAGGCCGAGGGCGCTGGGGTCTTGTTGGAACCGCGGCAGAAGCTCCATCATCACCCAGTAATCGTTGGTCGGCGTATAAATGTCGGACACCTGGCGTGAACCGTAGGCGTTGTAAAGGGCGTTTTCGATCTGGTCGGCGGTGACTCCGAGACTCGAAGCGTAGTCCCGGTCGATATCCACCTTTACCATCGGGCTTGTGATTTGCAGATCGCTGTTGACGTCGGTCAGCCCAGGCGTCTGTTTGAGGATCTTTTCAAAGTCCCCGGCGACGCGGAACAACTCCGCCAGATTCTGGGACTGAAGTGTGTACTGATACAGACTGCGGGTCTGCTGGCCGCCGATGCGGATGAGCGGCGGGTTCTGCAGGTAGGCTCGGATCCCTGGAATCGCGTTCAGCTTGGGACGCAACTCGTTCATGATTTGTTCCGGCGTCATCTTCCGCCGGGAACGCGGGATCAGACGAAGCTGCATTCGCCCGGCGTTGGCGCCTTGATTGCCGCCGGACGCGTTAATGTTCGAGAACATCGCCGCGACGTTCGGATCGGCCTTGACCACGTCAGCCGCCCGCTCTTGCGATTTCACCATCGCGTCGAAGGAGGCGTCCTGCGGCAATTCGGTGCTGACCCCGATTTGACCTGTGTCCTGGCTGGGAATGAAGCCCTTGGGGACCAGGCCGTAGAGGTAGATGGTTACCGCCAGCGTCGCCGCGGCCCCCATCAGGGTCACAAAGCGATGGCGAATGACCTTTCCCAG
>JBGPHB010000904.1:0-2682 GCA_041484155.1 Bryobacteraceae bacterium | reverse complement strand
GTCGCTCAAGAGCTGCTGACATCTTGTGAATCGATAGAAAAGAGAAGGCATCCTGTCACCCTTGCTTATTCGAATGTACCCATCAGCTTTGGGTCGAATTGCGGGGATCGCCGAGTCTGCGCGACGCCGCCATTCGACAGCAATTCGTCATACACGGCAAGATTCGAATCCAGAACGTCTTGTAGCGTGAACCTGGAAAGGACCAAATCTCTTCCTCTTGCCCCCATGCTGGCCCGAAGCCCCGGGTTGACCAGCAGTTGAAGAATGGCGCCGGCCAGTGAAGACGCGTCGCGCACCGGCGTCAGGAGCCCGTTGACCCCGTGTTGTACGATTTCCCGGCATCCGGGCACGTCGGTAGCCACGATCGGCCGTCCGCAAGATGCCGCCTCGATGAGTATGCGGGGAATCCCTTCCCGATAGGAAGGCAAACAGACCACGTGGGATTGCGCGAGCACCGTCCGGATATCCCGCCTCCAACCCCACCACTCGACACAGCCTTCGTTACGCCATTTCTCGAGTTGGCCGCGCGGTACCGCATTCGGATTGCCCGGGTCGGTGTCGCCCACCAGCGCGAAACGCGCTGCAACACTCCGTCCGAGGATCGAACGCGCCGCCTCGACGAACTCACCCACTCCCTTGTCCCACAACATTCGCGCAGCCAGCACCACTAATGGCGTGCCCTCAGCCGGCGGTTCCGCGCGGAAGGCGCTGGCGTCGACACCCGACCCCGCCACCAGCACGGTGCGTTGGGCACTGACAAGGCCGGATTGAACAAAGAGCCGCCGGTCATCCGGATTTTCGAAAAGAACCGTGGAATTTCGATGTCCGAAAGCCACTCGCAATCCAATTTGCGCGATGCGGCGCAGCGCCGCTGCCTTGAATCTGGTATCCGAAAAAAGATAACCGAGTCCGGTTAACGAGTTTGCGACCGCCGGCCGGCCGGCCAGCCGGGCGGCCAAGGTTCCGTAGAGGACCGGCTTGAGGCGCAGGTGGTGGATCAGGTCGGGGGCCAACTCGCGATAGAGCGCTCCCAATGCCAGGACCGTTCGCGCCTCCCGCAGCGGATTGATGCCGCGCCGTGTGATCGGGATCGGATGGAATATCAAACCCTCGTTCGCCAGACTCGCCGCTTCCGGGCCCGGTGGCGCGGCCACGTGTACCGCGAAACCAATCTCTCTGGCGGCCTGCGCCAGAGGCAATCGATGACACAGGAACGTGCCGAGATCGTTGTCGACGAACAACAGCCTGCGGCCCTTGCCGATTTTGCTCCAAACGCGATATGACCGCGGCGCCGCGGGCGTGCTCGCATCCGGGAACGGAGGTGCAGCGGCGAGCGGCTGGTGAGTGAGGATATGTTTCATCGCAGGTTGATTTGTTATGGCCGAATGAACTTTAACCAGACCGGGCGATCTGAATTGGCCTGGCGCTCTCTGCTCCGATCGAGCCAGTACCCGGAACATCCCGATGCTCCGGCGAGCGCCGCCTTCCGGGCCCGAATGCAAGTCGACGGGCCATGTCTTTCTAATCGGCTGGCATCGAAGAAAACCTCGGCCTGCCGCCAATTTCCTCTACACTTGTACGGACAACTCCAGGACGCCCGCCGATGTGGGGACTCCTGAGCTGAACGTCGGCAGACGAACCGCCTTGATCCTATCGATGATCGCTTCCGCCTCGGCGACATCGGACGACGCCACTTTCGTATATCGCTGGGAGACGATTCGGCTAGATACGCCGAACGTAGCGGCGACTGCCATTACCCAGAGCTTCGCGACTTCGATCGATATGCCGTACGCTGCGCCGATGCGAGACTCGCGCGCCAACCGGGAAGCCAGAACAACCATGCCGAGCCTGGTGCCGATGTATTTTTCCAGCGAAAAAGTCCCCACCTCACGGTAGAACAACAACGGCTGGTCGATCGTGACAAAGCGGCTGCCGGCAGAGCTGCGGACCCATAACTCGGCGTCTTGTGAGCGATGGAAAATGAAGCTTTCCGAATAGCGATACCGCCTGAACCACTCCGCCGACGCGATCACCGTGGGGTGGATGAAGCTCTTGGTTGCAGAGTAGCCGCCTTGTTGCCGCAGGCACATCCGGCGAAGGCCCATCACGCGGGAGGCTGCGTCGATGGTGTAGGCGCCTGTGCCGATGACTGTGTCCGAATCGCAGTCCCGCAGCAGCGCGTACTGTTTCTCCAGCCTTTCAGGATGCATCATGTCATCGCCGTCCATGCGGGCAATGTACGGCGCTCGCGCCAGATCGATGAGCTGATTCAACCGATTGTTCAGATTCAGAGAGAGTCCATCGCTGAACACGCGGACTCGAGGGTCCGCCAGGTCTCGCGCGAACTCGAGCGCGCCGTCGGTTGAACCGTCGTCCATCAGCAGAAGTTCCCAATCGCTGAACGTCTGCGCAAAGACGGACTGGATCGCGAGCCTAAAATCGGGACCGGGATTCCGGAAGGCGAGGATGATGCTGATTTGTGGTGTCATTCAGGCGTGACCCGTCACGGTCCGGACCCGGAAGGGCCGGAGGTTCAAAGTTTTGGCGGCTGCCCCGAGCAGGGTGCGATCGGTCAGCAGGGCTGTCAGACCCGCTGAAACCACCAGCATAGGCGCAAAGTTCATTAAGAGAGCGGGTAGATGGTATCCGGCGAGCCACAGCGTCGCCAGGCGAGTCGGCAGC
>JBGPHB010000903.1:0-2685 GCA_041484155.1 Bryobacteraceae bacterium | reverse complement strand
GTTCGGCCTCTACCCGCGCCAGCATACGCCATGCATTCCGCCCGAGTTCATGCTGCTCGGGAATTTCATTTACGAAATGTCTTCGTGGACGCGCGCGATCGTGATTCCGTTGTCCATCGTTCACGCGATGAATCCCAGGCGGCCGGTGCCCGCGGGCTTTACGCTGAAGGAGCTGATCCTGCCCGGCGTGCCGTTCGAGTTCCCGAACAACGAGGGATTCCTCAGCTGGCGCAATTTTTTCCTCAAGGCAGACAGATTTCTGAAGTTGTGGGAACGCCATGTTTGGCGCGGCCTTCGCGTCAAGGCGATCCGGCGAGCGGAACAGTGGATGTTGGAGCACACCCATTCGAGCGGCGGCGTCGCGGCCATCTATCCGCCGATGATGTACGTCATCATGGCGCTCGACTTGTTAGGCTACCCCAAGGATCATCCCGACGTTCAAGAGGCGGAGAAGCAATTTTTCAATTTGTTGGTCGACGACGAACGCGGGTTCTTCTTCCAGCCGTGTTTTTCCGTGGTGTGGGACACTGCGATCGTGGCCTACGTGCTGGGCGAATCCGGAGTTGCGCCGCGGGAAGCGTTGAGCCGCTGTGCCGATTGGCTGCTCACCAAGGAAGTCCGGCGCAAGGGCGATTGGGCCGTGAAGCGTCCCAACGTGGAGCCATCGGGCTGGTATTTCGAGTTCGCCAACGAGTTCTATCCCGACATCGATGACACGGCGCAAGTGCTGCTCGGCCTGAATCACGCGTTGGCTTCGAACGGGTCCGATCACGCCGCTTGCGTGCGCCGGGCGGTGAACTGGCTGCTGGCGATGCAATCGAAGGACGGCGGCTGGGCGGCGTTTGACGTTGACAACAACTGGGAATCCCTGAGTGACGTCCCCTTCGCCGATCACAACGCCATGCTCGATCCGACTTGTCCGGACATTACCGGGCGCGTCATGGAAGGATTGATTGCGTCAGGGGTGAAGCGCGACCATCCGGCCATCCGCCGCGGAATCGAGTATCTGAAGCGCGCCCAGGAAGCCGACGGAAGCTGGTATGGCCGTTGGGGCGTGAACTACATTTATGGAACGTTCCTCGCCCTGCGCGGATTAGAGGCCGCCGAAGAGAGCGATCGCGAAGCCTACATCCTGCGTGGCGGCGAGTGGCTGCGATCCATTCAGAATGCTGACGGAGGCTGGGGAGAAAGCTGCGCTAGTTACGACCAGCACACGTTCGTCCCGGCTCGGAGCACGCCTTCGCAGACGGCTTGGGCCATCTTGGGTCTGCTCGCCGGCGGCGACACAACGAGTAACAGTGTCCAAAAGGGCATCGAATATTTGATGGAGACGCAGAAGGCCGACGGCGGCTGGGACGAAGCGCTATCCACCGGCACGGGTTTTCCGGGCGTCTTCTATTTGAAATATCACCTATATCGCAATTCGTTTCCGGTACTGGCGCTATCCAACTACCTGAAAACGAGAGGCGCGAACGGAGCACATCCGAAATGAGAATCCCGCTGGCACAGGTGGCCGGAATGGCGACCTATATCGCGAAGAACAAGCTGCGTCCGCGTCCGGAATGGCAGAAGAACGCGTCTGCCTCCGATGATGCCAAGAATCCGTTCCGCATCATCCACACCCAAATTCCGGCGGTCGGGCGCAAGTCACACCCGATGATCAACAAGCGCTTCCCGCTGGTGATGATGTTGGAGCCGCTCCACGCTTGCAACCTGACCTGTACCAGTTGCGGGCGAATCCGCGAGTACGAAGCCTCGATCCGCGAGCGCTTGTCCGTCGAGCAGTGCCTGACGGCGGTGGATGAGTGCGGGGCGCCGATGGTCTCCATCTGCGGCGGCGAGCCGCTGCTGTATCCGGAAATCGGGAAGCTCGTAACCGAGATTCTGGCCCGCGGCCGGTACATCCAACTGTGCACCAACGGCATGTTCCTCGCCAAGAAGCTCAAGGAATTCAAGCCGCACGCCGGGCTCGTCTTCAATGTCCACCTGGACGGCATGGAGAAAAATCACGACATGGCGGTGGAGCGCGAAGGCGTGTTCCGCGAGGCGATCGAAAGCGTCCGCGCCGCCAAGCATCAAGGCTTCAAGGTATTCAGCAATACGACGGTGTACAAAGAAACCGACATGAACGAGATCTGGGAACTGTTCGAGTACCTGGAACAGTTCAAAGTGGACGGCCACACCATCGCCCCGGCCTACGGTTATTCCTCGGTGAACGACCGCGAAATTTTCCTGACGCGCGACGACGTTCACGAAAAGTTCAAAGATATCGACAAGATGGTGAAGCGATTCCCGTTGATTTCGACGCCCATTTACATGGACTTTCTCAAGGGCGAGCGCGAACTGCCTTGCACCGCCTGGGGCAATCCGACCTACAACGTCAAGGGATGGAAGGGTCCCTGCTACCTGATCACCGACGCGCATCACGACACCTTCGAGGACCTGATGACCAAGACTCCGTGGGACAACTACGGCGCCGGCAACGACCCGCGATGTGAGGATTGCATGGTGCACTGCGGCTATGAGCCATCGGCCGCGTACGGAATCAACGCCAAGATGGGCGATTCGCTAAAGCTGTTGAGCTGGCTGGTCAGCTAGAGGCATGCAAACCGCCAGAAATCGAGGGTTGACCACCAGACTTGGGCTGATAACCAGACTTGGGCCGACAACCAGACTTGGGCTGAT
>JBGPHB010000902.1:0-2685 GCA_041484155.1 Bryobacteraceae bacterium | reverse complement strand
TGCGGTTGCGGCCGCATCCTTACGAGTTCGCACTCTATTACGACGTGTAGCACATAACCCCAAGCGTTAGCGCGGGGAAGCTTGTGGCGAGGCGGTCCCCGCGCTGACGCTTGGGGTTATGTGCCCGCCATGACCGGCCACATTATCCAGATCAGCATCTCCCGCGGCGGGCTCCCCAAAAGGTCCATTCCGTTTGGCCTCATTACCCCGCTCGGAATCGAAGGCGACCTCTGCGCGCATCCGGAGATTCACGGCGGCCCCAGACAGGCCCTACTGTTGATCGCCGCCGAGGTCGTGGACGAATTGATCGCGCGCGGTTACCCTGTCGGCTATGGGGCGCTCGGCGAGAACCTCACCACGAGCGGCCTCGACCGGCGGCATCTGCGGCTGGGCCAGCGATTGCGGGCTGGCGGCGCTGTAATCGAGCTCACCAAGGTCCGCGTTCCCTGCACGACGCTTGACGTGTACGGACCCACCATCAAGCAGGAAATCTATGACAAGCGTGTCAAGGCAGGCGACCCCACCTCGCCGCGCTGGGGCATGAGCGGCTTCTACGCCTCCGTGATCGAACCCGGACCAGTCCGGATTCACGATATAATCATGGTGGAGGCCACGTTAGCCTGAAAGCCGCTCAGTTCACGGTCGGGACCCATCCATTACCGGAAAGAATCGCGACGAGGATCAAGATCCTGCTGGCCTCGGTGCCGGATCCAGTCCAAGCCGGCCATTTTTTGCATCGCCTGGAACTGGAGACGCCCGCCGCCTTTGAGCGAATCGCCAGCTCCCCGGCGGCGTTGCGATATTCCATCGTCACGTTTTCCTACAGCAATTTTCTCAGCCAGGCTGTCTTGCGTTATCCGGAATGGATGCTGCAGGTAGCCACTTCGGGCGACCTCCACAAGGTGCTATCGGTGGAGGAGATCTCGGCCAGGCTGAGCGAGTTTCCAGGCGCCGATGCATCCGCGCCACCGTCTCCCCTGGTTCTGGCCCGCTTCCGCCGCCGCCTGCTTCTGCGCATTCTGCTGCGCGATGTCCTGGGGATGGGCACGCTATCCGATGTCACCGAAGAGCTCTCGAACCTGTCCGACGCCATACTCGAGTTCGCCTACAACGGCATCCGCCGCGAGCTGGTGGCGCGGCACGGGGTCCCGCTGTATGTGGACGCCGATGGGGAAGCTCGTGAATGCGGATTCTCCGTGATCTCGCTGGGAAAACTCGGCGGCCAGGAATTGAACTACAGTTCGGATATCGACCTGATGTTCGTTTACACGGCCCAAGGGTTTACGGATGGGCTGGAGCCGATCAGCAATAAGGAATTTTTCAAGAAGGTCGCCAACCGCTATACCGAGCTGCTTTCCACCTACACGGCGGAGGGCTTCTGCTACCGCGTGGATCTGCGTTTGCGCCCGGATGGACGGCACGGCGAAGTCTGCATCTCCCTCGATGGCGCGCGCGAATACTACCGCACCCGCGGCCGCGATTGGGAGCTGCAGATGCTGATCAAGGCTCGCGTTTCGGCCGGAGATCGCGAGCTGGCCCGCGAGCTGCTCGATTTCGTGGAACCGATGATCTATTCGACCACCACCGACTTCACCGCCGTCGAATCCGTTTCCGAGACGCGCGAGCGCATCGGCGAAAAGCTCGCCGCCAAGCCTCGCCGGGCTTCCTCGCCGGCCAGCTCCGGCCTCGACATCAAACTGTGCCCAGGCGGGATCCGGGATATCGAATTCCTGGTGCAGTGCCTGCAACGTCTGCACGGCGGCCGGGAACCCTGGGTCCGTCACGGTGGGACGCGGCTCGCGTTGTTCCGCCTGCGCGGCAAGGATCTGCTCTCCGCCACGGAATATTCACGGCTGGCGTCGGCTTATGAGTTTCTGCGAAATCTCGAGCATCGGCTGCAATTTCATGACGATCGGCAGACGCACGCGCTGCCCGCCGGCGCGGAGACGCAGGAGCTGATCGCGAAGAAGATGCCGGCCAGCCGTCCCGGTGAAATCGCCACGGCGGAGTCCTTGCAGAGCCAGTTGCACGAGCACCTCAACGGAGTTCGGGACGTGTATGAGCGGGTCATCCACGCGCAAAAGCCTATGTACTATACGCTGGCGCCGGCTGTGGAAGGTGGCGCAAGCGATTCGCCTGCGGCTTTGCCAGGCGAATCGCCTGCCCCACCGGCGCCCGTGTCCAGCAATCTTGTGAAATTCCTCGATCAGCGGGCGCCGCAGCTCGCCGCGGTGGTCGCCCGTTCGAGCCTGCGTCGGAGCCGCGATCGCTTCGAGTCCTTCCTCGAAAAGATTCTCGCGAATCCCGATTGGCTGGCCCACCTGGAGGCCGATCCGGTCCTGGTGGAATCCACTGTCGACTTGTTTGAGCACAGCCAGTACTTCGCCGATCAACTGATCCGCAATCCGGATCTGATTTCCGAGCTCAGCCCGGCAGGCGAAGCGCCGGTTGGTGGCGCCGAATTCGCTCAGGACGCGAGCGAGATGCGCCGCGCGTTCAGCCGCGCGATGCTGCGCATTCAAGGCCAGAGCATCCTGTGCAACGTCCCGATATTCACCACGCTCGAGCGCACTTCCGATCTGGCGGATTCCGTCGTCTCGACCGCGTACCGGCTGGCCCTCGCGCAGGCCCTGGCCGCCAGCCCGCCGGCGAGCTCAACGTACACGCCGCGCGATCAGATGATGG
>JBGPHB010000901.1:0-2689 GCA_041484155.1 Bryobacteraceae bacterium | reverse complement strand
TGAGCTTTCTGGCCACGATCTATCCAGCCCGCAGCGCGACAACAATTGCGCCGGCCGAGGTGCTGCGGTACGAATAGATAAATGTCCCCTGAAGAATTCCGCCGTCACGGCCACCAGGTTGTGGACTGGATTGCGGACTATCTCGCCGATCCGGAAAAGTATCCGGTGCTGCCAAGAGTCAAACCGGGCGCCCTGATCGACGCGCTGCCGCCATCCGGTCCGGAGCGGGGCGAATCCATGGACGCCATCCTTGACGATTTCCGGTCGCAAATTCTGCCGGCGACGACGCACTGGAATCACCCAGGATTCATGGGCTATTTTTCGGTGACGGCCACCGGTCCTGGGATTCTCGGCGAGATGCTCGCCGCCGCGCTCAACGCCAACGGGATGCTGTGGCAAACATCTCCCGCGGTCACGGAACTCGAGCAGGTGACGCTGAACTGGCTGCGCCAGTGGCTGGGGCTTCCCGATCCGCTGTTTGGAATCATTTTCGACACGGCCTCGACCAGCACCATGCACGCCATCGCCGCGGCGCGCGAGTGCGCCGATCCTGAGACCAGAACGAACGGGGGCTCGCCAGACCTGATCCTCTACACCTCCGAGCAGGCGCATTCCTCCGTGGAAAAGGGCGCGATCGCGATCGGAGTGGGGCAGCGGAACGTACGGAAGATCCCGGTCGACGCCGAGTTCCGCCTGCGGCCCGATGCGCTGATCGACGCGATCGAGGGCGACCGCGCCGCCGGGCTGCGGCCATTCTGCGTGGTTCCGACCGTGGGGACCACGTCGACCACCAGCATCGATCCGGTAGCGGCGATCGCGGATATCGCGGAGCGATTCGGACTCTGGCTGCATGTGGACGCCGCTTACGGGGGCGCCGCCGCGCTTGCTCCGGAGCTGCGTTATGTGCTCGAAGGCGCCGGGCGCGCCGATTCCATCGTGGTGAATCCGCATAAATGGATGGGCGTTCCGATCGACTGTAGTGTGCTGTACACGCGCAAGCCCGAGATCCTGAGGCGAGCCTTCTCGCTCGTCCCCGAATATCTGCGGACCGCCGACGATCCGCGCGCGGTGAACCTGATGGATTACGGCGTGCCGCTCGGCCGGCGGTTCCGGGCTCTGAAGCTCTGGTTCGTGATGCGTCACTACGGCCGGGAAGGACTGGCGTCGCGTATTCGCGATCACGTGGCTTGGGCGCGGGAGTTGGCGGGGATGATCGCGGCGGATGAGCGCTTTGAGCTCTCGGCGCCGGTTCCGCTTTCCCTCATTTGTTTCCGGCGCAAGGAGAGCGACGAAGCCAACCGCGAGCTTCTCCAACGCGTGAACGCCTCGGGAAAAGTGCTGCTTTCCCACACCGTGCTGCGCGGGCGCTTCGTCTTGCGGCTTGCGATCGGTAATTTCGCGACCACGCGCGATCACGTTCAAAGAGCCTGGGAGATCGTCAAGGCGCAGTCATGATTCCATCGGGCATGGCCATGCCGCTGCTCGCGACGCTGACCGCCGTGATGGGCGCGGTGGTTGGACTGTCGCTCGCGGGCGCTCGCGGAAACACGCGGATGGTGGTGGGATTCAGCGGAGGACTGCTGGTCGGAGTGGCCGTGTTTGGACTCCTGCCCGAACTGGCGCGGGAAATTGGCTGGCGCTCCAGCGCCGTTCTGTTCGTCGCCGGATACTTTCTGCTGATGGGTGTCGATCGCTATGTATACCCGGTCTGCCCGTCCTGTTCGCACGATCACGACCACGATTCCTGCGAGACGGCGCTGCACGGCTTCGCCGCGCCCCTCATTGTGGCGACGGCTTTCCACGCCTATCTGGACGGATGGAGCATCGCGACCTCGGAGTGGGCCAGCCTCGGCATGGCGCTTCCCGTGGCGCTAGCCTTGCACAAGATACCGGAGGGCGTGGCGCTGGGAGCGATTCTCCGGGCCGCCATCCGCTTCCGGCTCGTGGCTTTCGGATGGTGCGTGGCTACTGAATCGATGACGGCGTTGGGCGCTGTTTCGAGCCTCGCGCTCGCTCCCCATGTCGGTGTGCGCTGGCTGCACTATCCGCTGGCCATTGCGGGCGGGTGCTTTTTCTATCTGGGATTTCACGCCGTCCACAGTGAGTGGCGCAGGAGCAAGACCTGGGTGTCGTTCGTTCCGGGCCTCACCGGAGCGGCCGGCGCGGCGGCGCTCATGTGGCACAAGCTATAGCAAGCTTGTCTCGCTATAATCGGGCAAGGTACTTGTCATCCGATGCGCAGGCGCTTCATTTACGGCTCTCTGACGTTCTTGCTCATCATCCTGGTCACGATTGTGGTGTGGCAGGGCTCCTTCAGCCCCGCGGAGTACCCCGAAAACCTGGGCCAAACCTTCATTTTCTGGGCCGTTTCCACGCTGGTCATCATCCTGACCATCACACTTGGTTTCATCCTCTTCCGCACCGGCATTAAGCTCTATCTGGCGAGCCGGCAGAATCGTGAGGGTTCACGGATCGAATCGAAGCTGTACTTCGGCGCGCTGATGTTGAGCTTTATTCCGGTGTGCTTTCTGGTGTTCTTCAGCTACGAAGTGCTGAACCGGCAGATCGACAAATGGTTTTTCAAGCCAGCGGAAAACGTCCGGTTGAACTATAAGACGATCGGCGAGACCCTGGAAAGACAGCTCGACGAAAAACTCGAGGTGCAAGCGGCCGCGTTAGCCTCGCGCCC
>JBGPHB010000900.1:0-2690 GCA_041484155.1 Bryobacteraceae bacterium | reverse complement strand
TCTTTTTTCATCCGTTCCACTGCGGCGGAGCGATCATCCGCGGTCCGTACGAGCTCCGCAGCGAAACTTAACCGCGCGAGCGGCGAACGCAGCTCGTGGGAAATGTCCTGAAGCAGCCGCCGCTCCGCTGTAAGCAGGGTCTCGAGGCGTTCGGCCATGCGATCGAACGCGCGGCTGAGGTCGCCGATCTCGTCTTTGCGTATGGAGTGCACTCGAGCGCCGAGGTCGCCGGCGCCGAAGCGCTCGACCGTTCGCGCCAAGCCGCGCAGAGGGGACACGAGGTTCACCGCGAGCAGCCAGCACATTAACGCGACCGCCCCAAAGATCAAAATATAATATGGCAGAAAGCTCTTCAAATCGACGGGAGGTGGGCCCAATTCGACGATCGAACGGTAACGGCCGTCGGCGGAGGTCGCCATCAGCACGCGCGGTCCACGCAATCGATTCGGAGGCGTGCCCTCCGGCTGCGCGACTGCCACTAACTGCGATCGATCGGCGCCCGTCAGGAGATCCCGGCCCTGTGAGTCTGTCAGGTAGTGATTGCCGGAAAGGCGCCGGTTCACCCGGTCTAGAAATCGAGCCAGCTTTGCTGTTCCGCCTTCCTCGTAAGCTTCGCGCGCCTCTTCGAGCTCCAGGGCGTGGATCTGCCCGAACGGGCCGACCCGGTTAGCGGCCTGCGCCGAGACCAGAATCGTCACGCCTACAAAAGCGACGAGCGAGAGCGTCAGTGTCGCGAAGGACCAGAGGAGAACCTTGGCGTAAACCGATCTCACAGTTCTGCCCCAGTCACCGGAGCGAACTGGTATCCGACGCCCCGGATGGTCCGGATGGGAGTCCGCTCGTCGCGCTCCAGCTTCTTGCGGAGATGGCTGATGTGCACATCGAGCGATCGCTCATACGGCGTGGATCTCCGCTGGTGGATCGCAGCCGCAAGCTCGTCTCTCGAGACCGTCCGTCCCGCGGAACGCACGAGCAGTTCCAGTACATCGAACTCGAGCGATGTGATCTCGATCGGTTCTCCGAAATACCATGCCTCTCTCGTCTGTGGATTCAGACGGACGCCGCCCGCCTCGATATCGTGTGCTACCGCGTCAGCTCTTCCCGTCCGGCGTAGCACGGCTCGAATCCGCGCCAGCAATTCTTCGGGTTCGAAGGGTTTCGGAAGGTAATCGTCGGCGCCGGTATCGAGCCCGGCGATACGGTCGGTTCGCGCCGTGCGCGCCGTCAGCATGATCACGGGAGCTCCGCTGCGTTTCCGAATCTGCCGCAGCACCTCGAAGCCATCGAGTACCGGCAGCATAACGTCCAGAATGATGAGGTCGAAAGTCCCTTCGATCGCGCGCGCCAACCCGCGGTGTCCGTCATGCGTGGCCTCGATGTGGAAACCATGTTGCCTGAAATAGTCTGTCATCAGTGAACAGAGTTCTTGATCGTCCTCGATCAGGAGAATGGATCGTACGGCTCGATCCGTCTTTACTTCCGGCATGCAGGTCCCAAGCTCCCTTTGTATCTCAAAATGTTCCGCGCGCATCCGGCTTTTACAAAACTTAAGATACACCAGGCGGATTTCGGCGTTTACTGAAAGTGAGATGACTCGTGGTGCGATCTTTCTGTTGGCGGTTTGGGTCCTAGTGGGGCAGACGCCGTCCAAGTCGCTTGTTGGTACGGTTTTAGGGTTTCGTCCAGAGAGCGCCGAAGTGGAAATTCGGCCAGATAGTGGAGATCCGGTGATCGCCAAATTCACGGCGGATACCGTTTCCCAAAGAGTCGCTCCCGGCGAACGGGACTTGAAAAAAGCGGTAAGCATCAAGGTTACCGACCTTGCCTCCGGCGACCGCGTGCTAGTCACGCTCGATCCCGGCACGGGTGAAGTTCGTCGCATCGTGGTCATGCCAGCAGGTGATATCGCCAAGCGCAACGAGGCGGACCGTCTCGACTGGCAGAAGCGCGGCGTGGCCGGGATCGTTTCCGCCAAAGCGAGCAACCGGATCACGGTCAAAGCCAGGACGCTCACCGGAGAAGTCGAGACTGTTGTAACCGTGGATGAACATACCGGATTCAAGAGGTATGCGCCCGATTCCGTGAAATTCAGTGATGGAAAGGTCAGCAAATTGGCCGAGGTGAGCATAGGAGACCAGCTGCGGGCGCGCGGCGCCAAGAGCGACGATGGCTTGAAGGTCAGCGCCCAGGAGATCGTATTCGGAACCTTCATCGTCAAGGCTGGGACGATCACCATCGTAAATCCTGAATCGAAGGAGATCACGGTAAAAGAGCTTGGAACGAATCGGCCGCTCAAGGTCTTCCTCACGCCCGACTCGCAAATCAAACAGATGCCCAGTTTCCCAGCAACCATGGGCGGCATGGGTCGCGGTATGCCCCCTGGCTCGGGTCCCGCCAATAGCCGTTCCGGACAACCGCCCGTGGAAGGCCGAGGCGGAATGAGGGGCGGGCCTCCTGGCGGCGGCTTCGATATCAATCAGATGATCGAGCGCATGCCGGGAGTGACGCTGGAGGATCTCAAGCCAGGCTCCACAGTTGTAGTCTCCAGCACCAAGGGCGCCAAAAGCGATCAGCTCACGGCCATCATGCTGCTGTCTAACGCCGACATGCTGATCCAGATGGCGTCCATGATGTCTGGCGGAAGTCGCGGCGGAACGGGCGCGGCTGCGATGGGTGGATCCGGCGGCATG
>JBGPHB010000899.1:0-2691 GCA_041484155.1 Bryobacteraceae bacterium | reverse complement strand
CCAGGCGGCGTTGGAGGCTCCCCGCTTCACTAAGAGGCAGGCCAACGGGTGTGACCTTTCCATCGAATCGCGCGTTCCCCCCGCCACGTTGCAGCGGCTTTCCGAGCAAGGTCATGAGATTCGGATTCGCCGCGAATACACGCAAGAAATGGGGCGCGGCCAGGCGATTTTGCACGATTCGAAGACCGGGACCAACTACGCAGCGTCTGACCCCAGGGCGGATGGATCGGCCGTGCCGGAGCCGATTCGACCCTGACCTGAAAGGATTCTCCGCATCGCGGCATTCTCGCGTTTGGAGGATCCATGCAAGAAAGACTCAAAAGAGCAACTACCCTGGCGGTAGCCGTCGCCGCCAGCTTCTTTTCCGGCGAGAAACTATACGCAGCGCCCCAAAGCGGAGTGACCCAGGGGATGCTGCTGCGCATCGGCCCGAAAGGCGAGCCTGCCGGTCCATGCCCGCTGAAGCACACCGACGTTAAAGCCGAAATCAGCGGATTCATCTCCCGCGTGACAGTCACGCAGGAGTTCGAAAACGCGTACCAGGAGAAGATCGAGGCCGTCTACACCTTTCCGCTACCGCAGAGCGCCGCCGTCGACGACATGATCATGCTGATCGGCGACCGCACGGTTCGCGGGAAGATCAAGCGCCGCGAGGAAGCGCGCGCCATCTATGAGGCCGCCCGCAACGCCGGATATTCGGCGGCGCTGCTCGATCAGGAGCGCCCGAATATCTTCACGCAGGCGGTAACCAATATCCGGCCCGGCGAGCGGGTCAAGGTCACGATCCGCTACGTGGAAACACTCAAGTTTGAAAATGGCGCGTATGAGTTCATGTTCCCGATGGTGGTCGCGCCTCGCTACATTCCACGGCGCTTGGGTGACGCGGCGCGTATCACGCCTCCGATGACGCCTCCCGGTACCCGGGCCGGGCACGACATTTCCGTCGACGTGACACTCGATGCGGGCCTGCCGATCAACTTCCTTCGTTCCGTGACACACGATATCGACATGGCGCGGCCCACGCCTCGTACCGCCACGTTGCATTTGAAGAACAAGACTGAGATCCCAAACAAGGACTTTGTGTTGCAATACGACGTCTCCGGCAAGGCTATCAGCGACGCAGTTTTGGCGCATCGCGATCAACGCGGCGGATTCTTCACCGTCATCCTGCAACCGCCCAGTCGTGCCCCGGCGCCGGACATCACTCCGAAGGAACTGGTGTTCGTCCTGGATACGTCCGGCTCCATGATGGGTTTCCCCATCGAGAAAGCGAAGGAGACGATGAAGCTTGCCTTCGAGGGATTGAACCCGCGCGATACGTTTAACCTGATCACGTTTTCCGGTGATACTCACATTCTTTTCCCGCATCCGGTTCCGGCTACGCCGGAAAACCTTCGACAGGCGCAGAACTTTCTCGCGTCGCGCTCCGGCCGCGGTGGAACCGAGATGATGAAGGCAATTAGAGCCGCTCTCGATCCTTCCGACGTGCAGGATCACATTCGCGTGGTCTGCTTCATGACCGACGGCGAGGTCGGTAACGACATGGAGATCATCGCGGAAGTGCAGAAGCACCCCAACGCCCGGGTCTTCGCGTTCGGCATTGGCAGCTCTACCAATCGATTCCTCCTGGACAAGATGGCGGAGTACGGCCGCGGTGAGGTGGAGTACGTAGGCCTTGAAGATGACGGCTCGGCGGCGGCGAAAAGATTTCACGAGCGAGTGCAAAGTCCGCTGCTGACCGATATCAGCGTCGACTGGGGCGGACTGCCTGTGTCCGACGTCTATCCCAGGCGCATTCCCGATCTGTTCAGCGCGAAGCCTGTGATCTTGACCGGACGCTACTCAGCGGCCGCCAAGGGGAGTATTCGCCTTCGTGGGAAGGTGGCGGGCAAGGTTTTCACGCGCGAAATTCCGATTGCCTTGCCCCAATCCGAGAACGGTCACGACGCGCTGGCGCCACTGTGGGCGCGGCGCCACATCGACGATCTCATGGGACAGGAATGGGCGGCGATGCAGTCCGGAAAGCCGAGTCTCAACGTGAAGGATGCCGTCACCCAGGCTGGCCTGGACTATCACCTTATGACGCAGTTCACGTCGTTCGTGGCCGTCGAAGAAACGGTGGTGACGGAAGGTGGCAAGCTCCGCCGTGTCGAAGTTCCGGTCGAGATGCCGCATGGAATGAGCTACGAAGGTGTGTACGGCGAGAAAGACGAAGCGAGGCCGATTCCGATGGCTCGCATGGGCGCGGTCGGCGGGTTTGCGAGCGGCCCAGCCGGTGGGATCTATCGAAGACAGCAGCAGGCTCCTCGATCTGCGGAGCCTGTCCTTCGCGACAAGGTTGATCTGAAAGAAGTGGAACAGCCGTCGCGCAAGGTGGACCCGTCGCTGCTCTTTCAAACGAGCGCCAAGGTTCGGGTCCAGATCTGGGTGACCGACACATCAGCGGAGACGCTGGCGCAGTTCAAAGCGCTCGGCGTTGACGTTATCTCAGTGCCTCAAACAGGGAAGTTGGTTCTGGCGACCCTCGATCCGGCGAAGTTGCTCGATCTGGCGAAGCTCAGCGCGGTCCGCTACATCTCACCGCAGAACTGATCTACAGCGCCAGGTTGGCATGCGCGGCGAGTGTGAAATCCGCAAACTCGCCGCGCTCGTGCTTGGGGAACGCCGCGGCCGCGATCATGGCCGCGTTGT
>JBGPHB010000898.1:0-2704 GCA_041484155.1 Bryobacteraceae bacterium | reverse complement strand
ATCGTGATGGACGATGCGAATTTGGAGCTGGCCCTGCCGGCGATCCTGTTCGGAGCGATCGGAACCGCGGGTCAGCGCTGCACCACGACCCGGCGGCTTTTTCTGCAGCGTGGTATCGCCTCCAAACTGCGTCAGGCTCTGACGGACGCCTACCGGCAAGTTCGGATCGGAGACCCGCTTGATCCAGCGACGCTGATGGGACCGCTCGTTTCCGAGCGAGCCGTCGAAAACATGATGTCGGGGCTGCGAACCATCCGGGAACAGGGCGGCGAGGTGATTTATGGCGGGAATCGGCTCTCCGGTTGTTTCGTCGAGCCGACGTTGGCGCTGGCCCAGCCCAGCATGCCGATTATCCAGCAGGAGATTTTTGCGCCCATCCTCTATCTGATCGAGTTCGATCACCTCGATCAAGCGATCGAGTGGCACAATCAGGTTCCGCAGGGGCTCTCCTCTTCCATCTTCACGTCCAATCTGATCACCGCCGAGACTTTCCTGAGTCACCGCGGCAGCGACTGCGGTATTGCCAACGTCAATATCGGAACCAGCGGCGCCGAGATCGGCGGCGCCTTTGGCGGGGAAAAGGAGACGGGAGGCGGCCGCGAAGCCGGGTCCGACTCCTGGAAGGCCTATATGCGCCGGCAGACCGCAACCATCAATTGGTCCTCGGACCTGCCCCTGGCGCAAGGCATCCGTTTTACGGGCTAGGTTGAACCCTAGTTGCGGGAAGAAGTTGCGTTTTCTTTACATATCTTTCTAGAAAAATGTTATATAATGCTCCAACACTTTATGAACGGGGATTGTACGCCTAGTGTGTGGTATCGCTGGATTTACTCATCGGCAACGCGTTGTAGATAATGGAGTTATCCGCCGGATCACGGCTTCCCTGGTCCATCGGGGACCGGATCAGCAAGGGACCTTCGAGTCGCGCGATATCTCTTTAGGGGCGGTTCGGCTCAAGATCATCGATCTTGAGGGCGGTAACCAGCCGTTTCAAAGCGATGACGGCGATCTGGTAACGGTCTTCAACGGCGAGATCTACAACCACGCCGAATTGCGGAAAGAGCTCGAATCGCTGGGCCACTCCTTTCACACCCACTGTGATACGGAAGTCGCGCTGCATGCCTTCCTGGAATGGGACCTGGAGTGCTTCACACGCTTTCGCGGGATGTTCGCGGTGGCGTTCTGGAGCGAATCCAGAAAACGCCTGGTTCTGGGCCGGGACCGCTCCGGCATCAAGCCGCTGTATGTGAGCCGGCGAGGATCGGACGTTTATTTCGGCTCGGAGCTGAAGGCGCTGTTCGGCCACAAGGAGATTCCGCGCAAGCTGGATCTTATTGGGCTGCACTACTACCTGGCGCTGAACTACGTCCCGTGCCCTCACACGTTGGTGGAGGGAATCGAGAAGCTTCCACCGGGACACCTGCTCGAGTGGCGGGACGGCTCGACTCGGATCGCGCCTTACTGGAAACTCGAATTCCGCCCGCGCGCACGAAGCGTGGAAGAGGCCAAGGAGGAGCTCGACACTCTTCTGAGGAGCGCTGTTTGCGAGCAGATGGTCTCCGATGTTCCGTTGGGAGTATGGTCGAGCGGGGGTCTCGATTCGTCGACGGTTCTCCACTACGCCGCGCACTCGACCAGCGCGCGCTTGAAGACTTTTTCGGTGTCCTTCGCGGGCCGGAGCTTCGACGAATCGCGGTACTTCCGCGAAGTGGCGCAAATATACGGAACGGATCACCACGAATTCGATCTCAATCCGGAAATCGAGCTGGCCGACGCCATCGGAGACTTTGCGTACTACTCCGACGAGCCCAGCGCGGACGCCGGCGCGTTGCCGGTGTGGTTCCTTTCGCGGATGAGCCGGAAGCACGTGACCGTCGCGCTCTCTGGCGATGGAGGCGACGAGCTGTTCGGCGGGTATCTGACCTATCGCGCCGATCAGTGGATTCGTAGCCTGCAACTGGCGCCGGAGCCCGCCCGCCGGTTCGCGCTGCGTACGGCTTGCTGGTTGTGGCCGGTTTCCAATGAAAAGATCAGCCTCGAATACAAGGTCAAGCGGATGCTTGAGGGGTCTTTGCTCGCGCCCGATGAGGCCCACTTCTTCTGGAATGGCGCCTGCTCGACTTCTCAGATACAAAAGCTGTGCCCCGGGCTGCGCGGCCCCAACCTGCAGGCCCTGTATGACGACATGCCGACCTCGGCGGAGATCGGGCATGTGAACCGCTATCTGCTGGTGGATCATCACTACTACCTGCCGGACGATATCCTTTACAAGGTCGATCGGATGAGCATGGCGCACTCGCTCGAGGTCCGGCCGCCGCTGCTCGATCACCGCATTGTGGAGTTCGCGGCTTCTTTGCCGGAAGAGATGAAGATCCGCGGCAGCGGGCAAAAGGCGCTGCTGCGAGAGCTGATGAAGGACAAGCTTCCAGCTTCCATTCTGAACCGGAAGAAGACCGGATTCGATGTGCCGACGCACGATTGGTTCCGCGGCGCGCTGCGTCCACTTCTGCTCGACACGCTCACGCCGGAGGCGGTCCACGCTTCAGGGGTGTTCAGCTATGCGGCGGTCGAGTCGCTGATTCGCGATCACACGGAACGGCGTGTTAACGTCGGATATCACCTATGGGGCCTCTTGACTCTGTTCCTTTGGATGAAGAGGTGGGGGATCCAAGCCGGGGATCGAGCCCTGCCCCAACTCGCGCCT
>JBGPHB010000897.1:0-2705 GCA_041484155.1 Bryobacteraceae bacterium | reverse complement strand
CGATTGAAGCGCGTTCGGACGCCCTATAATGGTGAGTGTCGCAAGCCACCACCGCGTTCGTCGAAAAGAATAAAGACAGACTTCTCGAGGAGCTGAAGGATTTCCTTCGCATCCCGAGCATCAGCACCCTTCCCGAGCACATCCCCGACGTGCAGCGGGCGGCGCGCTTCGTCGCCGACAGCTTGCGCACAGCGGGTCTCGAGAATGTCGAGATCATCCCCACGGCCAAGCACCCGCTGGTGTATGCCGATTGGTTGCACGCCCCCGGCAAACCCACAGTACTCTGTTACGGGCACTACGATGTTCAACCGCCGGACCCACTGGAGTTGTGGACCACACCACCTTTCGATCCAACGCTGCGTGACGGAAATATTTACGCCCGAGGCTCGGCCGACGACAAGGGGCAAATGTACATGCACGTCAAGGCCGTCGAAGCCTTGCGCGCGGTCAATGGCACGTTGCCGGTGAATCTCAAGTTTCTGATCGAAGGCGAGGAAGAGATCGGCGGCGAATCGGTCGCGAAATTCGTGGCGGAGAACCCGGCCAAACTCAAATCCGACGTGGCGCTGGTTTCCGACACGGCGCTCTATGCCGAAGGGATTCCGACGCTGTGCATCGGACTGCGCGGGCTGGTGTACACCGAGATCGAAGCGCGGGGGCCATCGCGGGATCTGCATTCGGGGCTCTATGGAGGCGCGGCGCCGAACGCAGTTTTCGGGCTGGTGGAGCTGCTTGCGAAGTTAAAGGACGCCAACGGCACGATCCGAATTCCCGGCATGTACGACGACGTGGAGCCCCCGACGCCGGCGGAGAAACAAAGCTGGACAACGCTTCCTTTCAACGAGCAGGAGTTCCTGAAGCGCGAGGTGGGTTCGAGCCGTCTCACCGGCGAATCGGGCTATACGGTGCTGGAGCGCGTGTGGGCTCGTCCGACGCTGGAGGTCCACGGCATCGCTGGCGGGTTTACGGCCGCCGGGGCCAAGACCGTGATCCCGGCGAAGGCCACGGCGAAAGTCAGCATACGGTTGGTACCCAAGCAAGACCCGGACAAGATCGTCGCGGCTTACAAGAAGTTCGTGCGCGAGAATACGCCGGCGGGCATCGAGACCGAGGTCCGGGCGCTGAGCGCCAGCCCGGCGGTGATGGTGAACCCGGACCATCCGGCGATTAAGGTGGCCGCGCGCGCCTTCCGCGATATCCTGGGCCGGGAGACGGTCTTCATTCGCAGCGGCGGATCGATTCCGATTGTGGGCGATTTCGCGACGCATCTCGGCATCCCGACCATCCTGATGGGGTTCGGCCTGCCGGACGATGGCCTGCACTCCCCTAATGAAAAGTACAAACTGTCGAACTATTATGCGGGGATCATGACGATTGCCCATTTCTTTGAACAATACGGCAAGTAGGGCGGACCCCCTGGTCCGCGGCCGACGCCCGCGTCGGCCTGTACTGTGGCACGTAAGCCGGCTAGGGGGCCCGCCGCGGATACAATGGCAGCGGTAGAAATACCAACGACGGGGCAAACCGAGAGCGTCGTACGCTCCGCCGGCATTGTCTCCATTGCCGTGTTCATGAGCCGCATCACCGGGCTCCTGCGCGAAAGCGTGATGGCGCGGCTGTTCGGCGCGGGGCTCATTTACGACGCGTTCATGCTCGGGTTCCGCATCCCCAATCTGACGCGCGACCTGTTTGCCGAAGGAGCCCTCTCCAGCGCATTTGTTCCCACCTTCACGGAATATCTGGCCACGCGCAGCAAAGAGGAAGCGGCGCGCCTGGTGAACCTGGTGGCGACGGCGCTGATCATAGTGGTGGGCGGATTCTGCGCGCTGGGAATGATCTTCGCGCCGCAGATCGTGCGCTGGCTGGTGCCGCACTTCGCCGACGTGCCGGGCAAGCTGGAACTCGCGATCAGCATGACGCGCATCATGTTCCCGTTCCTGCTCCTGGTGGCGCTGGCCGCGCAGGCGATGGGTGTGCTGAACGCTTCGAACAAGTTCGGCGTGCCCGCCACAGCCTCCACGTTTTTCAATATCGGCTCGGTCGGATTCGGCATCGCCCTCGGCTACGGACTGGGGCCGCAGCTCCACTTCTCACGCATTGAAGGAATGGCGATCGGTGTGGTGCTCGGCGGCGCGTTACAGTTGTGCTGGCAGTTGCCGAGTCTGCACCAACTCGGTTTCCGCTTCATGCCGGAATTCGATTGGTCCGATCCCGGACTGGTCCGCATCCTCCGATTGATGGTCCCGGCGATTCTGGGAAACGCGGCGGTGCAAATCAACGTGATGGTGAATACCAACCTGGCGTCGGGCATCGCCGACCCGGTACGCGGGCTCGACGGTCCGGTGAGTTGGCTGAGCTACGCGTTCCGGTTCATGCAACTTCCTTTGGGCCTGTTCGGCGTGGCCATGGCGTCCGCCACGCTGCCCTCGATTTCGCGGAGCGCGGCCGCGGGAAACATGGATGAGTTCCGCAGAACGTTGTCGAAGTCTTTAGGGGTCGTGTTCCTGCTGACGTTACCGTCATCGGTCGGTTTGTTCGTGTTGGGAAAATCGATTATCGGCGCGGTTTACCAAGGCGGCAGATTCCAGATCTACGACACGCAGCAAACCGCAGCCGCCCTCTCGTGCTACGCCATTGGATTGGCGGGATACGCGGCGTTGAAGGTTCTCAATCCGGCATTCTACGCCCTGGGCGACGCTCGAACT
>JBGPHB010000896.1:0-2712 GCA_041484155.1 Bryobacteraceae bacterium | reverse complement strand
GCAACCTCAACCTGACGGACATGGAGACGTGCTACAAGGTTTTTCGCACGGATCTGCTGAAGAGCATTCCCATCCGCTCCAACCGCTTCGGCTTCGAGCCGGAGATCACGATGAAGGCCTCCAAGCGCAAACTGCGCGTCTACGAGGTGCCCATCAGCTACCACGGGCGCACGTTCGAGGAGGGGAAGAAGATCGGATGGAAGGACGGGATCAGAGCGCTCGGCGTGATCCTGTACTTCTGGCTGATCGACGACCTGTACGTCGCCACGTACGGCCGCGGGTTGCTCAACAGCCTGACGGGCACTCCGCAGTATCTGAGCTGGCTGACGAGCGTGCTCAGGCCGCATTTGGGCGACACGGTGCTCGAGATCGGGGCCGGGCTCGGCAATCTGACCGGGCGGCTCATGGCGCGGAAGCTGAACTACGTCGCGGCGGAGAACGACCCGCTGTATTTACATGCTCTGCGGAACCGGTTTCTGCGCACTCCCAGCGTCACGGTTTGTGAACTCGATCCGGAAAAACCAGCCGATTACGCGGCATGGGCGGAAAAGTGTGACAGCGCGCTGTGCGTCAACGTTCTCGAATCGGTGGATGATCCCGCGGCGGTGCTCGCGTCGCTGCGCGGCTGCTTGAAGACGGGCGGCGCGGTCATCGTGCTGGTGCCGCAGGGGCCGGGCCTGTTCGGGTCGCTCGACCGGGCGATGGGGCACAGGCGCCGTTTTTCGTCCAGCCAGATTCGCAAGATTCTGGCGAACGCGGGATTCCGCCTCGATCGTGTCCACCAGCTCAACAAGATCGGCGCGGTGGCGTGGTGGATGTCCGGCAAGGTCCTGGGCCGGAAACACATCAGCCGGCCGGCATTGAAGCTGTTCGACAAGACCGTCTGGATCTGGCGGCGTATCGACGGACTGCTTCCGTGGCGGGGTCTTTCGTTAATCGCGATCGCCCATCGGGAGGGCCCCAGCGACGGTTACACTGGAACCGGATGAACAAATACGTAGTGACCGGAGGGGCGGGATTCATTGGCTCGGCCCTGGTGCGGGTGCTGATCGAGGACGGCTCCGTCGCGGTGATCGACAACCTGCTGACCGGCAGGGAGCGCAATCTGGATGAGGTGCGTGGACGGATCGAGCTTCATCGCGCCGACGTCCGGGACGCGGCCGCGATCGCTCCACTGATTCGCGGCGCCGACGTGGTGTTTCACCTGGCGGCGATTCCGTCGGTGCCTCGCTCGATTGATGACCCGGTGCCATCGCACGAGGTGAACATCGGCGGGACCTTCAACGTTTTCCGCGCGGCGGCAGCAGGCGGCGTGCGGCGAGTGGTATACGCGGCGTCGTCATCGGCCTACGGCGACAGTGAAACACTTCCCAAAGTGGAGACGATGGTCCCCAAGCCCAAGTCGCCCTACGCGGTACAGAAGCTGCTCGGCGAGCACTACGCGTCGGTGTTCCACTCCTGTTTCGGGCTAGAGACGGTGTCCTTGCGGTTCTTCAATGTGTATGGACCGCGGCAGGATCCGACGAGTCCGTATTCGGGCGTGCTGTCTCTGTTCATGAAGCACCTGCTCGCGCGAACTTCCCCGACCATCTTCGGCGATGGCGAGCAATCGCGCGACTTTACCTATGTTGAGGATGTCGCCGGGCTGTGCGTCAAGGCGGCGAGCGCACCGGGCGCGGCGGGCAAAATGTATAACGCCGGCAATGGCGGCCGGTACACGTTGAATCTCATCTGGGGTCTGTTGCAGAAGATGGAGCAGGGTCAGATCCCGGCAAAACACGGTCCCGCGCGCGCGGGTGACGTGCGGCACTCGATGGCCGATACCGCGGCGGCGAAGGCCGAGATCGGCCACGCGCCGCGATTCACGATCGAAGAGGGACTGAAGAGGACGCTCGAATGGTACCGCCTCGCGGGATGAGGAGCGGCCGGGGAGCCTTGCGCCAGCGGGCGCGGGCGGGTCCCGTTCGAGCGAAACAGCGGGTCCTGTTTGTCTGCATCGGGAACTCCTGTCGCAGCCAGATGGCGGAGGCCTTCGCGCGGGCGTACGGCTCGGACGTGATGCTGGTGTGGAGCGCGGGCCTGAGCCCGGCCACCCTGATCGCTCCACTGACCAAGAAAGTGGTCGGGGAGAGGGGCATCAGCCTCGACGAGCATTTTCCCAAGGGACTGGATTACATTCCACGAGAGCGGTTCGACATCCTGGTCAACTTAAGCGGCACGACGCTGTCGTTCCCGGCGGCGCGCAAGTTGGAGTGGCGGGTGCGCGATCCGATTGGACAGAAGGAAGAGGTTTACCGTTCGGTGGCGGCCGAGATCGAGGGACTGGTGATGCGGCTCATTCTGGAATTGCGTTCCGCGCCGGTGTGATGGGGAATAGAGTTACCCATTCAGTGGAGGTTCAAGACACTTCGGCACACCAGTCTACGGTTTGCCGTTTTGACGGCCAAGTAACCTCAACTTCCTACAACCGGATTTCTGGCTCGCAGGTCGTCGATTGACGATTTGGCGGGGGCGTCTCTATTTGCACCGGTCTGCGGGCCTCGGCTTTTCGCGCCATTTTTTGTGGCAACTGCCACACGCAGCAGACAGCGTATCGGCGGCATCGACCATCTGGTCTTGGTTCTTGGATTGGGCCGCCTTGTAAGCCTTCATTCCGGCATCCCGAAGCTCTTGAACAAATTTCGGCCAGTCCGGATTATTCATCGGAACGGG
>JBGPHB010000895.1:0-2714 GCA_041484155.1 Bryobacteraceae bacterium | reverse complement strand
CGCGAAGTTGGCGGGCGCGGCCTCCGTCCCGAATCCGACGGTGACCGGGCCGGTCCCGGCGAACGCGGAGCCGGGCGACCCGTCTCACGATTACCCATTCTTTGCCACCACGGTGGACCTCGCGAGTCAGGGCTACGTCGAGGAGGAATTCTTCTTCGATGGCGCCGCCAATCGCTACAGCACGCCGGCGCTGACCACAGGGAGCGTCATTGATGGCGGCCATCCGTACCGGACGCGAATGGTCGTCCACAGACCGGCATCGCCGGACAAGTTCAATGGGACGGTTCTGTTGGAGCTTCACACCCTCGCTCCGGACTACGAGCACGATGCCTTCTGGCTGTATTCGCACGATCATCTCATGAGGCGCGGCTACGCGTGGATCGGCGTCTCGGCCCAGCGACTGGGCATCCATCAACCGGGAACTGGGCTCAAGGCCTGGAGCCCGAGACGCTACGGGACGCTGGATGTGACCGAGGGCGGCGCCATCCTCGACGATGCGCTCTGGTACGACATCTTCTCCCAGGCCGCCCAAGCCGTGCGGAGCCCCAAGGGCGTGGATCCCATGGGTGGCCTCCACGTAGAGCGGATCATAGCGGCCGGTGGCGCGCAAGCCGCGAATCGCCTCACTCTCTACCACAATTCGATCCATCCGCTGGTTGGTATTTTCGATGCATTCTTCATCGCCGTGGGCGGCGGGGCGATCCGAACCGATCTCTACGTCAAGATATTCAAGATCCTGACTGAAACCACTGTCGCGGGTAACGCTGTCCGCCAGCCGGACTCGGATCGTTTCCGCAAGTGGGAAGGCGCCGGAAGCGCCACCATCGACCTTCATCTGTCACGGGAGCTTGCGGCACTCCAGGCCCGGGACAACGTCCCTCCCGCCGTGGCAGGCTGTGACCGTTCGCCCTTCAGCCGGATCCCGGGCAATGTTGTCTTGAACGCGGCCCTTGACCACCTGGTGCGCTGGGCGAAGGACAACATCCAGCCCCCCGCTGCTCCGGAAATCGAACTGGCGGCGCTCGGACCGCCCGTGGTAATTGCGCGGGATAGCTTCGGCAACGCGCTCGGTGGCATCCGCCTGTCGCAGCACTCAGTGCCGACGGCCACCAACACTGGCGTGAACTCGGGCCCGGGGTTGTGCTCCCTGACGGGCTCGTTTCAGCCCTTCGACGACGCCACGCTCGCCGCCCTGTATGCCGACCACAACACGTACGTCATTCAGGTGATCCAAGCGACGCTCGAGAATCTGAAGGCCGGCTTCATCGTGCCGGAGGATGCGGCGGCAACCATCTACGACGCCGCACTCTCGGACATCGGCAGGCGTTAGCGCAAGAGGCTGGCCATCGATGCCGGTTTGTCGGGCTTGCTGCGGCCACCGCTATCGCAGTCGTTTCAAACCGGGCACTGAGCCCGAAGTGTTGGCGGCAAGCCGCAAACAAAGCTGTGGCGACCGGATAACCCTGAGCGTCAGCGAGGGGACGAATTCGCCGAAAACCCCGTCCCCTCGCTGACGCTCAGGGTTATCCGGAACACGCCCGACCAAATCGTCGCGGCGCGCAAAGAAGATAATGGATCGTAGTACAGAGCCGATCCGCCACATCGGGGGCTTCTAGGTCTTTCAGTGAGGCTTCGACAGAAAAGGCTTCAGCGTTAGATCAATGTCAAACGACGCTCGACGCCAGTGTCGCAGTCCAACGAGACGAGATAATGGATTCAGAACAAAAAACAAGTCCGAGTTTAGCTGGACCGACAAGCGCCTGAAGCCGGCGAACTGGAGAGCTACTTTCATAGCTTGGAGATTGTTAGAAAGGCAGGCCGAACGGCTCCACCAACCGGCGCCGCGTAGCTGAGATCGTGGAGCGGCGGCCCATGGGCGCGAATCAGTGAGCCGCCTGCCCCCTCGCAAAACTGGGCGTCGATATACTACTGAGTGCATGACACCCCTACACGACGGGCCGCAAGGATTACGTCTTCGACAACGAGATCGCTGGTCTGGCTTACGGTCCGGGCTTCACCGAGAACGCCAACCAGCAATGGAACCTGAATATCCAGAGAGAGGTCAAGCGCGACTGGCTGGTGACAGCGGGCTACATTGGCGCCAGAGGAACGCATATCCCGTATCTTCGGGACGCGAACCCGGCGGCTTACATCTCAGGGCAATCCACGGCAGCCAATGTAAACTCCAGGCGTCCTATGTATCCTTACTTCTCGCGCTTCAGCTTGATCGAGTCGGTGGTGAATACCAGTTATCACTCGTTTCAGGCGTCAGTTGACAAGCGCTTCTCGAAGGGCCTGTCCGTGCTGGCGTCCTACACGTTCTCGAAGGCGCTCGGCGAATTAAACTCTGTGCTTACCAACGACGGCGGAGTGCAGGATGCCAATAACCGGCGCAAGGAATGGGGGCCGCAGAATTTCGACATCCCACAAGCGTTCGTCCTGTCGTGGCTGTGGCAGGTTCCGGCGGGAGACTGGCGTGGAGCGCGAGGATTCTTATTGCGCGGCTGGGCGTTGAACGGCATCTGGTCGCTCTATTCCGGCCCACCGGTAGGTTTCACCGCGTCGCAGGACCGCGCTCTTCGCGGCCAGCCGAATCGTCCGGACCGGCTGAGAGATCCGCGGTTATCTCTCGACCGCAGCCGCGCCCAATTGATCACCAGTATTTCGACACTGCCGCTTTGGCTCCGAACCGGGCCGGCGAGTTCGGAAACGCT
>JBGPHB010000894.1:0-2715 GCA_041484155.1 Bryobacteraceae bacterium | reverse complement strand
TACAAGTTTCGTCGCGCCGACATGGTGCTCTATCGGCAGGTACGCGACGGGCTCCTGGAGCGTGGCGTGGGACGAATTTCACTCACACGCAGCTTCCGCGCAGTGCCGAATATTCAACAATTCGTAAACACCGCGTTTGAAACAGAAATGACCGGCGATGCTGACGCCGGGCAGGCCGATTGGGCCCCGCTCGAACAGCACCGGCCGGAGCCGGACGGACGCCCGAGCGTCATCGTGCTCCCCGTTCCCAGGCCCTACAAGACCCGGATCGCGAAAGAAGCCATCAACCGTTGTCTTCCCGACGCCATCGCGGCGTTCGTCGCTTGGCTTACGAAGGAAAGCGGTTGGGGATTTGCTGCCCGCGACGTGGCGATCCTGTTCCGCCGGCGCACGCAAGGCGGCACCGATCTGACGCGGGAATACGCCCGCACGCTCGAGGCGCGAGGGATCGCTCACCTGCTCGCGGGATCGAAGTCCTTCCACCGCCGCGAAGAAGTGGAAACGCTGCGCGCCGCGCTGACGGCGGTCGAATGGCCGGACGATGAGCTGAGCGTCTTCGCCACGCTCAAAGGATCGCTGTTTGCGATTCCAGACGAAGTCCTGCTGCTCCATCGCCACGCGCATGGACACCTGCATCCGTTTCACAAGCCGGCGGAGAACACCGACAAGGCCGTGGAGGAAGCGCTGGCCCTTTTGCGCGACCTGCATCGCCGCCGCAACCGCCAGCCTTTCGCGGCGACCGTCAATGCGCTGATTGAAACTACGCGCGCCCACGCCGGATTCGTGCTCCGGCCGGGAGGAAATCAAATCCTGGCGAATGTCGCCAGAGTGGCGGACCTGGCGCGCGCCTATGAAATGTCCGGAGGAATCTCCTTCCGAGGATTCGTCGAGGAGTTGGCCGCGCAAGCCGAGAAGGAAGATGCCGCCGAAGCGCCGGTTCTCGAAGAGGACTCCGACGGCGTGCGTCTGTTGACGGTCCACGGGGCCAAGGGTCTGGAATTCCCGGTAGTGATTCTCGCCGACCTTACCGCGAACTTGGCCGCGCGCGAGCCCGATCAATTCGTTGACGGTGCGCGTCGCTTGAGCGCTACACGTCTGCTGCGGTGCGCCCCGCGCGAGCTCGCCGAACAGGAGGCGCAAGAGGGCACGCGAGAGCGTGCCGAGGGCGTTCGCGTCGCCTACGTCGCGGCCACGCGGGCGCGCGATCTACTCGTGGTCCCCGCCATCGGCGACGAGCCTTTCGAGGGATGGCTGAGTCCGTTGAACAAGGCGATCTATCCGTCGCGTGCAAATTGGCGACGCTCGGTCCCGGCTCCCGGCTGCCCCCAGTTCGGCGCGGCCACGGTACTCGATCGCCCTCTCGAATACGACCGGCAGGAAGAGTTTTCAGTGAAGCCAGGCCTGATTCAGCCGGAGTACGGCGGCCACAATGTGGTGTGGTGGGATCCATCCAAACTCGAACTGAATGTGGAAGGCGGCCTCGGCCTGCGCCAGAAGGAAATCCTAGCCGAGGACGGCGGTGTAAGCCTGGCGGCTTATCGCACCTGGCAGCACGAGCGCGCCCAGGTGCTCGAACGGGGCGCGAAGCCGGAGTTCGATGTGTTGCTCGCAAGCCAGGCTCTCGAAATACCGCCCGGTGACCCGATTCCCGTGTCGGCGGAGTTCGCGTCCAAAGCAGCAGGTCGTCCCAGCGGAAGGCGGTTTGGGACGCTGGTGCACTCAGTGTTGCGTGACGTGGAACTGGACGCCGGCCGCGAGTCGATCGCGAAACTGGCGGAGTTGAACGCCCGCTCCATCGGCGCTCCGCCGGAGGAACGCGAGGCCGCATGTCGAGCCGTCGAAGCGGCCCTGGCGCATCCTCTCTTGGCCCGAGCCCGCGCAGCAGCGCGATCCCATCGCGAGTATCCCGTCACACTCAAACTGGACGACGGCCGAGTGCTCGAAGGCGTGATCGATTTGGCGTTCGTTGAGGACGGCGCCTGGACGATCGTCGACTTCAAGACCGACGCCGATTCACCCGACCGCCGCACCCAGTACGAGCGGCAGCTCCAGTGGTACGCCTATGCGCTGAAGGAGCTGACAGGAATCTCGGCCCGGGCCTGCCTGTTGGGAGTCTGAGCATCATGATCCATCTATATGTATACTGATGCTATGAGTGTGAAGTATCAAATCACGCTGCCCGATGATCTGGCGCTCGAACTCAGGCAGACTGCCGCGCGTTTCAAGATTCCGCTGGCCCAGTTCATTCGCGAAACCATGGAACAGCGGCTGAAGGCCGCCAAAGCAACGAGGAAAACCTCGCCCAAACATCCGCTCGCGTCTATCGTTGGTCTACTCGACGGCGAGGATTCCGACTTAGCGTCTCGCGTCGACGAGATTCTCTATCGATGAGAGTGTTCCTCGACACAAGCTACTACATTGCAGTCCAAAATCCCGGCGATCAGTGGCACAAGCGAGCTATGAATGCGCTCAAGCCGCAAGATGAACCCATAACCTCGTCGCTGGTTATCAGCGAGACGATCTCATTGATGCAAAGCCGGCGCCGTTTTTCGGCAGCCATTGAATTCCTGCGTGACGCGCGATCAAATCCGTCCGTGCAGATCGTCCATGTCGATCCTGGCGTTCAGTCAGAGGCTTGGGACCTCTTTGCGCGCTGGGGATCGACCGGCGCGAACGCCACGGACTGCGTGAGTTTCGCGATCATGGGCCGATTGG
>JBGPHB010000893.1:0-2716 GCA_041484155.1 Bryobacteraceae bacterium | reverse complement strand
TCATCATCGTCGGCAACCCTGGGCGTAACCCGGAAGATCATCGCCTTCGCATGGTGAACATCACCCGGCCGTCGGATGGATGGAAGTGGGGCGGCAGTTTCGACTAGAATGAACAACCAACGGAGGCGTGCCGCCGGGTTCCTTGTCGCCGCAGTGTTGTCGCTCGCGGCGCCGGCTCGGACACTCGCCCAGGGCCGGGGCGCTCCTCAGCCTCCTCGGACAGGTAAGGCGGCCGCCCCGGTGGACTTCACTGGGAACTGGGTGTCCGTGGTCAGTGAAGACTGGCGCTGGCGCATGGTCACGCCGATCAAAGGTGATTTCGCGAGTGTGCCCCTCAACGCCGAGGGCCGCAAACTGGGGGACGCCTGGGATCCGGCCAAGGACGAGGCCGCCGGCAACCAATGCAGATCCTACGGCGCCGCCGCCATCATGCGGGTGCCGGGACGTTTACAGATCACCTGGCAGGACGACAATACGCTGCGCATCGACGCGGATGCAGGAACGCAAACCCGGCTGCTGCATTTCGGCGGATCGCCGCCGCAAGGCGCGGAGCCGGCGTGGCAGGGCTACTCTGTCGCCCGCTGGGAAGGAGCCGCTCCGGGGTCAAATGCAGTGCCGGCCTTCGGGCCAAACTCCTCGGCGGCCGGCCGAGCCCGCGCACTGGAGGTAGTTACGACCCGAATGCGCCCGGGATATTTGCGTAAGAATGGCGCCCCGTACAGCGGCAACACGGTCCTGACGGAGTATTATGATCTCTCCAAGGAACGCAACGGGGATACCTGGTTCGTGGTGACTACGGTGGTCGAGGACGCGCAGTATCTGTCGGAGCCCTTCGTCACCAGCACGAACTTCAAGAAGGAAGCCGACGCTTCTAAATGGAGTCCCTCGCCCTGCACGGCGAAATAAACTTTCTATGCTAAGCCTGGTTCTGTTGACGCCGAACGCCGTGGCGGCAAACGGCATCGAACAGATGATCCAAGAGTCCAACCTGTTTAAAGTCGTCTTCAAGGAGTCGCCGGCTTCTTCGGTGCGTGAGGTCGTCCGGGCGGTTCGCACACACGATCCGCACCTGATCCTGCTGGATCTCGGTGAATGGGAAGAAGCCTCTGCTCTTGTGGCTCAGATCAAACGGTTCAACCTTCGGGCGGTGATCATCGGATTCAGGCCCGCCTGGAATCGGCTCGAGCAGCTCACGTTCGAAGAAGCGGGAATCCGCGACTTATTGCAGGAGCCGTTTTCCCCTGCCGAGATCCAGACTATCGCCTACGACGCGCTTCATCGGGAGCACGCGGTCACCAACGACAACATTCTTGCTTTCCTCCCGGCCAAGGCCGGCGGGGGATGCTCAACCGTCGCACTGAACACGGCGGCCGCCTTGGCGAACAGCCTTAGCAAGAGCGTCTTGTTGATCGAAAGCGACCTCCGTTCCGGGGTTCTCTCGATTCTGCTCAATCTGCAAAATCGCTCCGGACTATCGGAAGCTCTCCAGGGCTCGGGCGACCTGACCCCCGTGGAGTGGCACCAGCTCTACGCGGAGGCGTCCGGTATGCACCTGCTGCTGGCGAATCCGGCCAAGCGCGGCCCACTTCCCTCGTGGGCCGACTACTATCAACTGCTCCGTTTTGTCCAGAAGCAGTATGACTTCCTGTGCATCGATTTGCCCGAGGTGGTGAACGAGGCCACGGCCGAAGTGGTGAGGTCCGCTCGCAGTGTCTTCGTCGTATGCACGGCGGAGATACCGTCGCTCAAGATGGCCAGCCTGAGGTGTGCCGAGTTGGAGGGGTGTGAGATTCCACGCGAGCGGATTCACATCCTGGTGAATCGCTGGGAGCAGAAGGGCCGGCTTTCCATAAAGGATATCGAGGGGAACCTAGGGCGCCCGGTGTTCGCAACTCTTCCCAACGATTATGAACACGTGACCGACGCGATTCTTGAATCGCGTTTGGTCGCTTCGAGCACTCCCTTTGCCGAGAGTTGTCAAGCGCTCGCGCGAAAGCTGAGTGGCCTTCCGGATGCGCCGCAAGCGCGGTCCAAATTCGCTCTGTTGCAGAAACTGGCAAAGATCACGGGTTAGGTGGGGTAGTGTGCAAAGCTGCGCGGCGGTTATCGTGACCATCCTGCCCCGCAGATCTGTATCCGTGGAACCCCGCCCTAACGGGCGGGGCTTGTCAGCAGTTTGGCGTATCGTGTTTTCCCTTGATGCGTGCGAGCCGGTGGCCGCAGACTGTGTTTCAGCGCGAAGCCAGGCCAAGGTGAATCAGCTCGACGTCTTCCGGAGTGAACGGAAGCGCTTCCGCTCGCATCTGAGAGTAGTCCCGTTCGGTCCAAACCCCCTTCAGGAGGCCCCGGTCGGAATGGCGGGAGATGCCTTGAAGAATGTGAGCGATTTCGTGAACCAGCACATGCGCAAGCACCGCTGTTTTCAAGCTGGGACCGGCAACGCTCTCCACGCGATCGTAGAAGACTCGGATGTGGACGCCTTCATAGGGTACAGCATACCCCAGGGCGCCCGGCAACAGGTTCGCGGGGGTGTCGGTCGCTAAGTCGATGCAGATGGACCGCGTGGACGAGGGGCGCGGCGGTTCACCGCTGCGCCAGTCCAGGGGGATGCCGATCGTGGCAAACATCTTGTTCGCCAAGTCCAGAGCCGGGGCCTGAACGGCGAGCGGGACGGCGGGGTTGTCCCGCAGGTACACTTTCAGCTTCTGCTGAGGCT
>JBGPHB010000892.1:0-2747 GCA_041484155.1 Bryobacteraceae bacterium | reverse complement strand
GACGACCGCAAGGACGGCGGAGCGGAGCTGTTCGCTCTGACGATCCGGGCCATCCGCCAGCGTCTGTCGGGCTGCGGCGTCGAGGTCTTGGTGCCGGATTTTCAAGGCTCGCACGCGGCCATGGATATCGTGCTCGCGGCCGAGCCCGATGTGCTGAATCACAATACAGAGACCGTGCCGCGCCTGTACCGGCAGGTTCGTTTGGGCGCTCGTTATGAGCGGTCACTCGACATGCTGGCGCATGTCAAGCGTACGCGGCCGACAATTCCCACCAAATCCGGCCTGATGCTCGGCCTGGGTGAGACTATTGACGAAGTCCTGGCCGTGATGGGCGATCTGCGGGCCAGCCGGGTCGATATTCTGACGCTCGGCCAGTACCTGCGGCCATCGCCGAAACACCTTCCGATTCTGCGCTATGTCGAGCTGGAGGAGTTCGCCGAGCTGAAGCGTCGCGGATACGAAATGGGTTTCCGCCACGTCGAGAGCGGCCCCCTTGTGCGCAGCTCGTATCACGCCTCGGACGCCGTGGCATGACGAACGGCGGATTGCTTTGGCTCCTGCTCTCGTGCGCCGCGTTTGCCCAACAAATTCAGATCAGCCTGGCCCCTCAATCCATGGTTGAAGAGCGGCTGCGTGCCTACACGACCAAGAATGCCGAACGAGAACCGGCGCTGCGGCGGTTATTCGCGGGTGCCGGATGCATGGGAGACGCACTTGTCGAGCAAGAGGTGAAGGCTGGAAAGCCGCCGAATCTTGTCTGCACGCTGCCGGGCTCTACGGCTTCGACCATCATCGTGGGCGCCCATTTCGACTTGGCTGAGAAAGGCGATGGCGTGGTCGATAATTGGACCGGCGCGTCGCTCCTGGCGAGCCTTTACGAGGGCCTGATGGGAATCCCGCGACAGCATACCTTCGTATTCGTGGGGTTCATGGGCGAGGAATCGGGATTGGTTGGCTCGAAAGCGTTCGTAAAGCAGCTTGGGAAGAACCTGCAAAACGTGAAAGCCATGGTCAACATGGATACGCTCGGGTTGTCGGACGCGGAGGTTTGGGTGAACCATGCAGACAAAGAACTGGTCCACTGGATCGACGTTGCGGCTGACACAATGAAGCTGCCGGTGGCGGCAATGAACGTGGACCAGGTGGGGAGTACGGACTCAGAATCGTTCCGCGAGAAGAAGATTCCCGCGATCACCATCCATTCCCTGACCACTGCAACGTTGCCGATCCTTCACTCCGCGAAGGACAAGATCGAGGCCGTGCATCTCGAAGAATACTATCGGACCTACAAGCTTGTGTCGGCGTATCTGATGGTGCTGGATCAGAAGCTCGGCCCATGAAATCAATGGAACTTGCACTGGCGGGGGTGCGTATTGTGAAATCAGAGCGATGTTTACATTCTTGTTGTGGTGTATTCTCTTCGTGCTGTGCTGGCCGCTGGCGCTTCTGGCGTTGGTAGCTTATCCATTTGTTTGGCTGTTGCTATTGCCGTTTCGGATCGTCGGGATCGCGGTCAGCGGCGCGCTGCACCTGGTGTGGTCGATCGTGACGCTTCCATTCCTAGTGATGCGACGGCTGGCGCACTAACAGCGATCCTTGCTATTCGCGCGGCGTCGATTTTGAAGCCAATCGGGCGCTTCGCCGGCGCAGGAAGCTGGATGGGTCTTTTCAGATTTTCGATCTCGTCAACTAAGACGCTTATGATCGAAGCGCAAGCCTTCTGATCGGCCTCGATCCTCTTGAAGCGTTCGGCGAGATCTGCGTGGCTGGTCAGCAGTTCGCGCATTTTCACGAACGCGCGAACGATCAGGATGTTCACTTGGACCGCACGTTTGCTGCGGAGAATCCAGGAGAGCATGGCAATGCCGTGCTCGGTAAAGGCCAAAGGGGTGTACTTTGAGTGCCGGCCCCGGCCCTTTTCTAAGATCACAATTTGTGATCTTAAACCGGCCGCCTCCTCCGGGGTGAGCTGAAACATGAAGTCACCCGGAAAGCGGTCAAGGTTCCGCCGGATAGCTTGGTTCAGCGTCCGCGTCTCAACCTGGTATAGGTCTGCCAGGTCGGAATCGAGCATCACCTTCTGACTCCGCACAAGGCAGATGCGTCTTTCAATGAGTTCACTTGGAACCGTTAGCTTGCCGGAACCCAACCGCCTTTTCTTCCGCATACTTAGTGCCGTTGTTGCTAAGTGGTAGGAGTTGAGCTAACTTCTCGAAAAAAGTGGAGAGCGCCGACGGCAAGTATGCTGATCGCGATTCCGGCCACTCCGTCCACGGCATAGTGATACCGCCCGTACACCGTCGCCAGCGCGACCGATAATCCATACACGGCCATCAGCCATCCGATCCATCGCTTTTCCGGAATTGTTGCCATCAGCCCCCACGCTGCTGAGAATGCCGAAGAAACATGGGCGCTCGGGAAAACGCTGGAGTGGATTCCGTAGCCGCCGAGGATCCACAGGTTGAAACGGCGCACGGCGGTGACGATATGGGGAAGATCGGCGCCGGCGAACGCAGCGCGCGGGGGTTCGGACGGGAAATAGGGGAACAGCGCATAGGCCCCCAGCGTTCCTGCCAGGTAGGCGAACCAAAAGCGGCTCACGGCTTCGCGACGCCCGTTCAGAACGAGCAGGGCTAGGGACGCCGGCGCCACTGCGTCGTGCGTTGCTAGGTCACAACGTTTCCACCACCTTTGAGATGGGCTGGGCAGGCCTCGACAACGGCGCGCTTCTCAAGGCAGCCGAGGCG
>JBGPHB010000891.1:0-2747 GCA_041484155.1 Bryobacteraceae bacterium | reverse complement strand
GGCATTCTTGCCGGCTTTTTTTCGGCCGCGTCGGGACAAGAAAGCCGGCCTGGAGGCCGGCTCGCCGCCAAGACTGGCTGCCCCACAAAACAGCAGTACTCACGGGATCCGGCGGCCCTCGATGCCGACGTCCACCTTGTAGATCGAGTTGTTGGTCGCCAGAATCAGCGCCTTGGTGGGCGAAATGGCCAGCCCGAGTGTGGCCGGGCGCGCGTGGTACAGTTCCGCCTTCGCGTCGGAGGTCAGCCGCGCCACGCCTCGCCGCCCGCCGAGCGAACCCGCGACATACAAATTCCCCGCCGCGTCGAACGCCATCCCTTGGGGCCGCCCAAGTCCCCGGAAGAACGTCTCCACATGGCCCGCGCTCGAAACGCGATACACGGAATCAAAGCTCGACGTGGTCGGGCCGGTGACGTACAGATAACCATCCGGCCCGAATGCCAGATGATACGCCGCAATCGACGGCTCGATCGTCGCAAACACGTAAATCTGCCTCTGGCGGCTGATTTTGAAGACCGTCCCGCTGCGATCGCCCACGTAGAGATTCCCGTCCGGATCAAAGGCGAGGCCCGTGGCGACGCCCATGCCTTCGACATACACCGCCAGGTTCCCGGCGGGCGAAATCTGGTAGACGACGCCCTCATGCCGGCTCGACGCGTACAGCACCCCTTCCTGGTCCAGTGCGAGCCCGGTCGCGTTCATCAGGTCGCTGATAAGCGCCTTGGGACGATAATTGACGTCGATTTTGTAGATCGATACGGGCGTCTTTTGCCCGGGAGATCCGCTGAAAGTGGTGTAGATGTTGCCCAGCCGGTCGATGACCGGGTTCGCCACCGGGTGCAGGCTGTCCGCGATCTGGATGCCGATTCCACAGGTCCAGGGCGCGGTCAGGTGGTCATTGCCCACGATCATGGCGCCGGCCGGCGCGCCATCCGGCACGCGCACGATGATGAATGAGTCTGAACCAATGACAATCGGTCCGGTGACTTCGCCGAATCGCACGTGCGGCCGCGCTGCCGCAGCCAGTCCCTTGCCGCGGATCTGAAACTCGCCGCCCGGAATTGCCGCGAACGGCGATACTGCAAGAATCTGCGGGCGTGCTTCGGAGGATTTACGAAAAGCCATATGAAAAAGGATCGGCTAATAAAGATTGAACCATCCGGCGGCGAACAACACAAGCGCGCCATACGCGCCCGCCATCGTATCGTCCGCTACGATGCCGGCTCCGCCGGGCAACCGCTCGAGCTGGCGCACCGGCGCGGGCTTCCAGATGTCGAACAAACGGAACACAACAAACGCCGCCAGCCAGCTCTTCCAGTTTAGCTGCGTCGCTCCGGCCAGCGTCAGCCACTGGCCCACCACTTCATCGACGACGACGATCTGCGGGTCCCTCAAGCCAGTCTCGCGCGCCGTGACACCCGCGGCCCATGTCGCCGGCGCCGCCAGCAACAGCCCGAGGATTCCCAACGCGGGCCCCGTCAGACCCGCATAGCGATGGAGCAACCACGCGACGAACAGCGCCGCCAACGATCCCGCCGTGCCCGGCGCAACGGGCGTATATCCGCAGAAGAACCACGTGGCGAACACGCGTGCGATGGTCTTCAATCTTCCTCGTCTTCTTCCGCCGTGGGATCGATGGGCGTGGAGATCACATACTTCTCGGAAGCCCAGTTCCCGAGGTCGATGATCCGGCAGCGATCGCTACAGAAGGGCATGTAGGGATCATCAGTCTTGACTTCTTTCTGGCAGATCGGACATTTCATCGCACTGCGAGCGCCGGCTGGATCTGAACGTAGTGGGCTGCTTGCGGCGTGTCCACCAGCTCTCCGGTCAAATCGTAGTCGTGCGCGGCGGTGATCCGCATGGTACGGATCTCGCCCGCGCGCAACGGGTGTTCTCCCGGATCGGATATGTAGCACACGCCGTCTATCTCGGGCGCCTGAGTGGAGAGGCGCGCCTGCCACACCAGCTCGGAATCGGCCGACGGCCCTTCCACCAGCACCGGAAATTCACGGCCCACCAGCACGCGGTTCCGCGCGCGAGAAATCTTTCGCTGCAACGACATCAGATGCCGCTTCCGATCGTAAATCGTGCGTGCGCCGACTTTGCCGTCCAGGTGAAAACTCGCGCTCGAATCCTCATCCGAGTAAGAGAATACGCCCAGCCGCTCGAACTGGGCTGCCTGAACGAACTGGCAAAGCGTTTCGAAATCCTGTTCCGTCTCGCCCGGGAAACCGACGATCATGCTGGTGCGGATGGCGACACCGGGAATGCTTCGACGGATGCGCTCGATCAACTTCAGGAAAATATCGCCGTGCGCCCCGCGCTTCATGCGTTTGAGCACCGGAGCGCTGGCGTGCTGCAACGGCATATCGATGTACTTAACCAAGGCTTGGTTCGCGGCAATCGTATCCAGCAGCTTCTGCGTGACCTTGTTCGGGTAGCAATACAGAAAACGGACCCATTTTTCATGCTCGGTCTCGATTTGCGCCAGCCGCTCCATCAGAAGGGCCAAGCCGCCCTTGATCCCGAGATCCTCGCCATAACAGGTCGTATCCTGGCCAATGAGATTGATCTCACGCACGCCCTGTGCGAACAAGCGCGTCGCTTCGGAGATGACCGACTCAAAGCGCCGGCTGCGGAATTTCCCGCGATACTGCGGGATCACGCAAAACGTGCAGGGATGATCGCAGCCCTCGGCGATTTTGATGTAGGCGTAATGCCGCGGCGTGGCCAGGACGCGCGGC
>JBGPHB010000890.1:0-2749 GCA_041484155.1 Bryobacteraceae bacterium | reverse complement strand
GGTGAAGATTCAGGGCGAAAAAAAACGGAAGGCGCTCGGAGTGGACCGGGCCCACGATCTGTCCCACGTCGTTCACGACCGAGTACGGCAGACCGGTGCGCGCTTCCATGGAATAGGCCACCGCCCAGTTTTGCCACTTGGTCGGCAAGTAGGCCCAGCTTACGAAGCGATTGGGCGCATCCCAGCTTAGCGGGCCGCTGTTGTAGAGCACCTGGAGCGGCTGGTCGACGGTCATATCCACCACGGCGTTCGAGGTTGCGTGGGAGCGTGTGTAGCTGGCGATCCACTCGTACTGCTCGCCGAAATGCTGACGCGCCACGATCTCGACCGCGTCATAGACTTCTCTTCGCGAGTTCGTCAGGTTGTAGACGCCATCCAACGGGGTCGCGGTGTAGGCGAGTCCGTCCCGCCCGCGCTTGCGCAGATAGGTGGCGCTGAATCCGATATTCCAAGCCAGCCTCCGCTCGAGCCCGAGAGTCCAGTTTTGATACAGCGAAGGCCTGAGATGTGGATTCGAGATTTGGAAAACACTCGACAGCGGACCGCTGGCGACACTTCCATCCGGACTGAAGTAGGTATTGATCGCATACTGATCGTGAGGCCGCGCGAACAGATCTAGCCGGGTGGCATCGCGCAGGACCGCGTAGCCGGCGGAAATCTTGGTGTCCTTGGAGCCGTGCGGCGCCCAGGCAAACGACACGCGCGGCGAAACCGCCGGCCGGCGGATCAGTTCGTCCCAGTCCTCGCGCACCCCCGCTTCGACAACCAGGTTCGGTTTCAACTTCCATTCGTCCACCGCGTACCAGGAGACCTCCAATCCCGGCCGCGACAGCAACCCGCTGCCTCCGAACACCGTTTGCCGGACCAGGCTGGTATCGACGTTGAATACGTCGATACCGGTGCGACGGAAATCCTGCCAATAGTCGAGGCGATCGACGTCGATCCCCATCTTCAACTGATGACGCCCCGCCAGCTCGAACGAAGGAAGAAACAGGTTCGCCAGAATCTGCCTGCGCCGCGATCTCTGCGCCGAATCGACATAGTAGTTCCCGCCCCGGCTGAACGGCATGATCTGGTAGAACTGAGTTCCCTGTGGCTGCACGCCGAAATAGTTGCGGTCTTCGGCGTAACCCGCCTCGAGCAACATCCCGCGCTTGAAGTAGACCTGATGCTTGGCGCTAAAGAACCAGGTCCGGGATCGCTGGACAACCGTGGTTGCGAGCGGATCCACGGCGCTCAATCCAGTCCCGGGCGCGTAATCGAAGTTCACCAGAAAGTCAGTGAACAGAATATTGGACGGCGTCAGGTCCAGCTGCCCTCGCATCAGGTTGCTGCCCTGAAATGTTTCGGTGCGATTCTTTCCTTGGGGCAGATCCGGAACCACCGGCTGCGAGTAGCCCAGATCGAGGTGCTCGGAGAACCATGCCCGATCCCGAATCACGGGTCCCGATACATTGAATCGCGGCGCCCACGTGCCCAGATGCAAGCCTCCGCGGGTATCCAATCCGGGCAGGAAGTTGGTGGCTGAATAGCGCCACGGATTGTCGCCCATATCCGTGTGGATCTGCAGCGCCCCGCTCGAACCCTTGCCAAATTCCGGTGAATAGCGCCCGCTGACCCAATCGATGGACCGCACTGCTTCCACGCTCACCCTTGCGTTCAGCTTTCCGCTGAGCGGATCGCTGATATTGAATCCGTCGAGCAGGTACTGCGTCTGCCGCTCCGCCCCGCCATCGAAATGCAGGCCGCCGGCCGAGTCCTTGATGACTCCCGGCAGCAACGGAAGCGCTTGCCTCAGATCGCGCGACGGGGAGTAGGGCATATCCAGAATCTCCAGGCCGGTCAGCTTCCGCTCCGAGCTGGTCTGGTCCACGTCGATCGCCGACGGCGATGCGCTGACCTTCACTGACTCGAATACCTCTCGCTCGTGGTTCAGCCCCAGATGGATTTCCTGCGTGTCGGGTGTAACCTCGACGGCGTAGTCCTTCAAGGGAAAGTACCCATCGCGTTCGACGCGGGCCGAGTAGCGTCCCGGGCCGGGCAGTGAAAGCGAGAAGGCGCCGGTTGGATCGGAGACGGCGGAGTAAGCCTGGTCGGCGAGGCGAAACGCGATGCGCGCCTGTGCGACTCCAGCGCCAGTCTCGTCCGTGACGCGCCCGGGTAGGTTAATGGCGGCGGCAGTGGGCAAGCCAATCGCGATCAAGCCCACAACCAGCCTGAGCCAGTTCGACACAATAGTCCTTTGCCTTAATTATACGAGTGGAGATAGTCGTTCAAACCGCTCCGTCAGAAGGTGGGGCAGACGGTTTCGTCTGCCGCACTAAGATAGAAAGAGATCGTGCCGGCCGACCAAAGCGCCCTCAAGTATCGTGCTCTCCTCGAGATCTCCGAAGCGTTCATCGCGTGCCGGGACTACGAAACTCTGTTCCAAACCCTGTGGGGCTCGCTCCATAAGCTCATCCGCTTCGATTACCTGGCCCTGATGCGCTATGACGAGCAAAGACAGAGCAGCCGGATCGAGGCCATCGTCGGAAACGAAGCCGTGGATGTGCCTCTGGGCGCCGACTTACCATTGTCGGGCAGCCCGCTGGAAATTCTTCTCCACACTCAGCAGCCTTTGTATATCCCCGACCTCCGGGCGGAAACGCGTTTTCGTCCGGACCTGATGGAAACCTTCCAGCGCTACGCGATCCAAAGCGGCTTCTGGGTTCTCCTCGAGAGGTCCGGCCACCGGCTCGGCTCCTTGTCC
>JBGPHB010000889.1:0-2753 GCA_041484155.1 Bryobacteraceae bacterium | reverse complement strand
GCAGAGGGTCGATCAGTTGGCGCAGTATCAGACCAGCGTCCATGGCAAGCGCTTGGCCGGCGGCGATGAAGCGGTGGCCACCTGCGTCGATTGCCACAGCGTGCACGACATCCGCGAAGTGAAAGATCCCCAGGCGCCGACGTTTCCGACGCGCTTGCCGCAGACCTGCGCGCGTTGTCACGCCAACGCGGAACACATGGCGAAATACAAGATCAGCACCACGCAATTCGCCGACTACCAAACCAGCGTCCACTGGGAGGCGCTTTCGAAGCGGAACGACCTTTCGGCGCCCAATTGCGCGACCTGTCATGGCAACCATGGCGCCACGCCGCCGCAGGTCGGCTCGATCGCCGAGGTGTGCGGGACCTGCCACGTGCTATTTGAAGAGCTCTTTTCGAAGAGCCCGCACCAGGCCGCCTTCGCTGGGGTGGGCGCCTGCCTCGTGTGTCATTCCAATCACGCCATCCAGCGTCCGTCAGACGCGATGCTGCAGGGCAAATCGGCGATTTGCTCCCAGTGCCACGAGGAGTCGAGCGCCGGCGGCAATACGGCGCAGGCGATGGCGTCTCTGATCAAGAGTCTCAACGACTCGGTTCAGCGATCGGACGGGATTCTCGAGCGCGCCCGCAGCTACGGAATGGAAGTGTCGGAAGCCCTGCTACGCCAGAATGAAGCCAAGGCGAACCTGGTGAAAGCGCGCGTGGCGGTTCACGCCTTCCGCACCGACGCGGTCCGTGCTCCGGTAACCGAAGGGCTCTCGATCGCTCTCGAAACCGGCAACGCGGGGGATGCGGCTCTTCGGGAACGAGATCATCGCCGGCTCGGCTTGACCGTTTCGCTCGTGTTCATTCTCATCACGCTGACCGGATTATGGCTCACCATCCGCCGGATCGAGAGCAAGACGTAGTTCCGCGCGAACGTCGAAGGTGGCATAATTGAGAATCCCGAGACCCGGACCGAGATGCTCGAACAAGCCCGACGCGCCCCCTCCACAGTAACCTCTGATTGGATCCCGGTAGCTCAGCAGCAGATTGCCGGGGTTCAAATCAAAGAGATGAAGAACGTCGTGATCCGCGCAGGGGTTCTCACCGAGTGCTTCCGGCCCGAGTGGTTCGATCCGCAGTTTCACGCGGCTCATGTCGTGTACATGGCGCTGTTGCCCGGCGGTGTCTCCTCGTGGCACTGCCACCGCCGCCAAACCGACGTAATCGTGCCGGTGCGTGGCCAGCTCCGTCTGGGGCTCTATGATGATCGGCCCGAATCTGCGACGTACAGGTCTTTCTCTCTGCTGAACCTTAGCGTTGCGCGCCCGATGGCAGTGCGTGTGCCTCCTCTGGTTTGGCACGCCATCCGGAATCCTACCCGGGAGGAGGCTGCCTACATGGTCGTCAATGATGAAGTGTACAACTATGACGAACCGGACGATTGGATTCTGCCGCCAGGCTCCGATGCGATCCCCCATCGCCTCGACTGAACGCGCTGAAGCTGGCTTGCCTCACGTCTTGCCGGTGAACTTGCAGAACGAGTTCATTCTTACCGCGATCACGTCCGATCCGGAAACAATTGCGTTTGCCGACGCAGCGGGTGTGAATCGTATTGGGATCGATATTGAGCGAATCGGAAAAGTCGATCGACAGAGACATGTGCCTGGGGCGCGGATTTCCGTTCATCAGCTTGATGAGCTGACCGAGGTCGCCTCGCACGTGACCCGGGCCGAGGTTTTCGCGCGCCTGAATCCGCTTCATGAGGGATCGCGGACAGAAGTGGAGCGAGCTCTCGCCCTGGGCGCACGCGTGCTCATGCTGCCGTATTTCACCGATCCGCGCGAAGTCTTTCGCTTTGTCGAGTTGATCGGCGGGCGGGCATCGCCCGTCTTGCTCCTCGAGACCGCCGCTGCCGTGGCGCGCCTTCCCGAAATTGTGACGGCGCCAGGCGTGGCCGAGATCTGCGTGGGCCTGAACGACCTGCATCTGAGTCTCGGGCTTTCCAATGTCTTCGATGTGGTGGTCTCCGATGTGATGGACACGATTGCAGCCCGTGTCCGGGACGCCGGGCTGCGTTTCGGCTTCGGCGGCGTCGCCAGATTCGACGACCAGACACTACCGGTGCCCCCCGACCTGGTATACGCGCAATATCCACGGCTCCACGCCACCTCTGCTTGGCTGGCGCGGTCGTTCTTCGCCGGGCTGGAGTTGAGCGAGATGGGAGCGGCAGTCCAGGCCCTGCGGCAGCGCATGAGGTTCTGGGCCAGCCAATCGGCGACCATTTTGGCCAGCCGGCGTCAGGAGCTCGCAGCGGCTCTCCAAGAACTTCAGGTTCAGCGGCAGTGACCAGGCGCGCCTACTGCACTTACTTTGACTCCTGCTTCCTGGCGCAAGGGATCGTCATGTTGCGGTCCCTCCAACGGCACGACCCGGCAGCGGCCATCCACGTGTTGGCGCTTGACGACCTGTGCGCACGCGTACTCAACGAGGTCTTTGCAGGCGCCGTTCGTGTGACGAGCTTGGAAACGCTTCAGGGAAGGTTCCCTGAGCTCGGCGCCCTTGGTGATGGGCGCACCCGATGGGCCGTCTACGCCACCCATAAACCGGCGTTCGCAAGCTTCATCATGGAGACCCTCCCGCAGCCGGGCTCGGTTACGTTCATTGACGCGGACACCTGGTTCTTTGCAAACCCGGAACCCATGTACGAGGAGATCGCGGGAGCTTCGATCGCGCTGTCACCACATCGCTTCACCGCCACCACGCGGCCCT
>JBGPHB010000888.1:0-2763 GCA_041484155.1 Bryobacteraceae bacterium | reverse complement strand
ATTGTTAAAATAGGAAGCCCCGACGGAATCCGACCAATCGAGGAAGAGCGCAAGGAACCGCCCGATTTCGGCCGGTGTGCCTGTGATCAGCCCATTGTTGCCGACTGTCAGCCCTTGCACGCCGGGGATTCGCGGGGAGACCGTGTACGGCGGCGTGCCGCCCACCGGCACAAGCGGTTGCGTGTAGGACACTCCGAACACCGGGTTCGCTCCTCCGACATAATTTTGACCAGGGTAGAACGTGCCGATGCTACCGATTTTCACGTTCACCAGACGTGTCGCCACATTTCCAACGCTGTCCTGAACCCTCAGGAGAAAGCTGCTACTTCCAACCGTAATTGACTTGGATCGAATAATCAACGTCGATGGGTCGTTGGTGAGGTCGATGTTGTAACCCTGGTGCAGAACCACACCCGGCGGAAGGCTGCTCGACGGATCGACGCTAAAGGTATAAGGCGGCACGCCACCGGAGGCGCTAATCTCGTCAGTAACGTGTTGCCCGGAAACGAAATCGCGAATACCGATGTTATTGACACCTAACGGTTGCGGCGTCTGCGGTAAGGAAAACACAGTCAGCCGATACTGAACCGTATTTGCTGCCGGATCGGTCACGTTGACCGAAAAATTCGTCCCAAAAGTAACACCTGTTGGTGTACCGCTGATAAGTCCGGAACTGCTCATCGTCAACCCGGCGGGGAGACTGTCGCCGGTGACGATGGAGAACGTACACGGCCCTCCGGAGCAGCCAGCGACCAGCAATTGGAAGGAATAGGACTGGTTTTGCGTGGCGGTTGGCAGAATCCGCGGACTGACTGTCGCAGGCGATGCAGGCAGTAACCGCAAGGGGCTCACCGCTGGGGAAAAGGTGCGGGTGATGTTCTTACCAAGGCTGTCGGTGATTTTGATCCCGAAGGACGTCGCTACCCGCGCGGTCGTGAGCGTGCCGTTCAAAGTCCAGACTCCACCTGCTTGATTCAGACTTAACCCCGGCGGAAATGTTCCACTCGCGAGAGTCATTGTATACGGTGGCGTGCCACCAATGCCGTACACAGGGAAGGAAACCGTATCGCCGACCCCATAGTTGGTCGGCATGGGACCATACAGGTCCACGCTTGTCACTGTAAAACTAACCGTTTTGGACACGGTCGTACTGGCTGCATCGGTCAGACGGATCGTAGTTGAGTAGATCCCGGGGACATTGGCGACACCGATGAAGACAGCTGTCGCGCTGGCCGATGCGTTGTTAGGCACACCATCGATAAGGCGGTTCGCGATGCGAAATCCCGTGACTGGCGCCCCAGTCACGTCGAAGACGTACGGCGCAGTGCCCCCGGTCGGCGTCAGGTTGAAGAAATTTATCCCGAATCCAACCGTTCCGAAATCGATCGTCGCGCCGGCGCCATTGAAATTCAACTGAGCTTGGGCAAGGGACACAAATAGAAGCAGGATGCTGACAAGCAATAATAACCGGGTCTTCAAGCACGGCCTCCACTCTCGGTCAAATCAAATTTCCATTTGGGGTTTAAGGCCTACAACACTATCACATGTCGCCTTCGTCAGATAGGTTTTTTCTTTAAATGTGGCAGATTGTATCGCAAATTGAGAAGTCTAGTACTCGACGAACCCCGGCAGACCTCTGCCATCCAGGCGAATAGAAACTCCGCGTGGGGCCGCCATTCCTGGCGGCCCCACGCTGCTCTCCGGCGTTAGCTTGGCATCTCCTGACGGGTGATAATTGAGGTTCCTCATGAATCCAGACCGTCCAGACCGCGCAAGACCGCGGACCGCGCTGCTGTGGTTGACTCAGCCCAATCAAAAACGTACAATGCGCTCCAGACCTATGCAAGATCGTAGTTCATCGCCAGCCGCAGTTGCACCCCGGACTCGAGCGACCGCCTATCGCTCGGAGTCTGCGCTTTCCAGAAAGCTCTACCAGCGGGCTGCGGCCGTAATGCCTGGCGGTAACACGCGCCACTCGACCGCGCTCTTGCCTTACCCCGTCTATGTAACGAGCGGCCGGGGCTGTCGGGTCATCGATGTGGAGGGAGAGGAACGGATCGACTTTCTCAACAACTACACCTCGCTTATCCTCGGACATGCGAATCCGCAGGTCACTCAGGCTGCCCAGCGGCGCATGGCTCTCGGCGCCGCCTTCACGATGCCGACTGAGGCGGAAGTGGAGCTGGCGGAGTTGCTGGCCTCGCGGGTTTCCTACATCGATCGGGTTCGCTTTTGCAACTCCGGCAGCGAGGCGGTGCTGATGGCAGTGAAGGCCGCCAGGGCGTTCACAGGCAGACGGAAGATAGCCAAGTTCGAGGGCGCTTACCATGGGATCTACGATTACGTGCAGGTGAGCGAGGGCCCGTCACCGGATGAGTGGGGCGATCCCGACGCTCCGGCCAGCGTCCTCGAACCCAGTTCCTCAAGCAATGTGGCGGAGGATGTTGTGGTCCTTCCCTGGAACAACTTTGAGGCTTGCCGGAGCCTCATTGCCAAGCACAAGGATGTGTTGGCGGCCGTAATTGTAGATCCACTGCCGCTGGGGATAGGACTGATTTCGCCGAAACCCGGTTTCCTGGAATTGTTGCGCGAAGAAAGTGAGCGGCATGGCGTCTTGATGATCGCGGATCAAGTGATGAGTTTTCGGTTGTCCTACCACGGCGCCATGCACGAGAGCCGGATCAGCCCGGACCTGACCACGCTTGCGAAGATCATCGGCGGCGGGTTCCCGGTAGGAGCCGTGGCAGGCTCGGCCGCAGTCAT
>JBGPHB010000887.1:0-2765 GCA_041484155.1 Bryobacteraceae bacterium | reverse complement strand
GGATCGAATGCGCCCGTGTTCACGTTCCCGGCTTGCGCACAGACCAACACCGGAGTCTCGATCCCGGCGAGTACCGACCGAAGCTCGTCGGCCCGCATGCGGCCCTGTCCATCGGTTGGAACTCTCATCACACGGTCTCGCCCCAGGCCGAGCATCTGCAGCGCGGCAAACACCGATACGTGAGATTCTTCACTGGTGACGACCGTGATCGGCGGCGCTCCCAACAATCCTTGTACTTCTACATCCCAATTCAGTTTTGCGAATAGAGCGTGCCGCGCCGCCGCCAAGGCGGTGAAGTTCGCCATGGTGCAACCGGTGGTGAACCCCAGGCTCATTTCGCGAGGCAGGCCTAAGAGCTCGGTGAGCCAGTTTCTCGCGACCTCTTCCGCGACCGCCGCCGCGGGCGAGGTTGCGTAGCAAAACGCGTTCTGGTCCCAGACGGTCGCCAGCCACTCCGCCGCCACGGCGGCCGGCAGCGATCCTCCGATCACGAAGCCGAAGTAACGGGGCCCTGGTGTGGCGACCAAGCCGGCGTCCGCGACTTTGCAGAGATATTCCACAACCTGAGCCGGATCTCTACCTTCCCCGGGAAGCCTGCCTCCCATCGTCGCGAGCAGAGTGGAGAAGTCAACCGGAAGCCCCACCGGCCGGTCCTTCAAGCCGTTCAAGAATTCGGTTGCGAGGCCGCAGGTCTTGGCCAGTATGTCCGGATCGTACTGCATTCAGCGACGATAGCGCAATTTGCACGGGCTGTACAGATGCAGATATGGTCACTTATATCCAGTACAGTTCATCTATTGAATTCTGTTACCCTGGCTGCATGGCAGGTCACCTGTATCGGCGAATCGCGGAAACGCTAAGCCAACAGATTTCCCGCGGAGCACTCCACGCCGGAGATCGTGTACCGTCGCTGCGGGAACTCAGCCGCCAGCAGGGTGTCAGTCTTTCCACGGTGTTGCAGTCTTATTTGTGGTTGGAGAATCGCGGCTATTTGGAGGCGCGTCCCCAATCCGGATTTTATGTGCGGACGCCGTACTCGACGCTGATTCCCGAGCCGCAATCCGAGGACCGGACGCCGCGGCCAACTTCGATCGGGACCAACGCTATTCTTGCCGAGATCATGGAGGCGGCGCGCGATCCCGCGAACCTACAGCTCGGACCAAGCACCGCCAGCGCCGAGTTGTTCCCCAACCGCAGATTGAACCTGATCTTGCAGCGGGTGGTCCGCCGACAGCCATTCCACAGCACGCGCTACGAATTTCCGCCGGGAGCAGAGACGTTGCGGAGGCAGATTGCGCGCCGCTCGCTGGAGATGGGTTGTACGTTCTCGCCGCGCGAGGTCACCGTGACCAGCGGGGCCCTGGACGCGATCAACCTCAGCCTCCGGGCAATTGCCCGGCCGGGCGACGTAATCGCGGTGGAGAGCCCCACGTTTTTCGCGATGCTGGGCTGCGCGGCTTCGCTCGGCATGAAGGTGATCGAGATCCCGACCCACCCCCAGGAGGGCATGGATTTGGGGGAACTGGAACGGGCGATTCGCCAACACGGTGTCAAGGCGTGTATCACCATGACCAATTGCCACAATCCGCTGGGCTACGTGCTTTCGGACCAGTACAAGAAGGCCCTGGTGGAATTGACGGCACGCAAGGAGGTCGCCGTCATTGAAGACGACATCTATGGCGACCTCGCTTTTGGCGGCCCTCGCCCCCGGACTGCAAAGTCATTCGACAGAAAGGGGCTGGTGGTTTTGTGCTCCTCTTTTTCCAAGGTCCTCTCGCCGGGCTACCGTCTGGGCTGGGTGGTGGGCGGGCGTTTCCGCGCTGAAATCGAGCGGCTGCAGTTGCTCAGCACCATGGCCGCTCCGTCCTTGCCGCAAATCGTCGTAGCGGAATTTCTGGAGTCGGGCGGTTATGATCGCCACTTGAAACGCATGCGCATCAACCTTGCAGGTCAAATGGAGGGCGTCCGCCAGGCCATCGCGAAATATTTTCCCGAAGGGACCCGCATCAGCCGTCCGGCGGGCGGCTACGTCCTGTGGGTCCAGTTGCCCCGCAAGATCAGCGCGCTGAAACTGCACCAGGCCGCTCTGGCGGAACACATTAGCATCTTGCCCGGTCCGATCTTTTCCGCAACCGGACGATACAAGAACTACATCCGGATCAGTTGCGCCCACCGCTGGTCAGAAGCCCACGATCGGGCACTGCTCACGCTGGGACGTCTCTGCGACAAGGTTCAGCCCGCTCCCTCACGGTCGCGGTTCGGAGTCGGCACTCTGCGCAAACAGCCACTTGCTGAACCGCGACCGTGAGGAGCGGGTTGAGAAGACTCAGGGCAGGGTTCAGCACTACCCCTTGCCCGCGATCTGCGTCAGCACCGCTTCCGCGTCCGCCTCGGTAAACTCACGAGTCTTCACCGAGTGGTTCATGGAACAGAACTTCGGCCCGCACATCGAGCAGAACGCCGCGTCCTTGAAGCCTTCCTCGGGCAGCGTCTCGTCGTGATAGGCTTGCGCCGTCTCGGGGTCGAGCGATAGCTCGAACTGCCTCTTCCAGTCGAACGAAAAGCGGGCGCGCGAAAGCTCGTCGTCGCGATCCCGTGCGCCGGGACGATGCCGGGCGATATCGGCGGCGTGCGCCGCGATCTTATAGGCGATCAGCCCCTGCTTCACGTCCTCGCGGTTGGGCAGCCCCAGGTGCTCCTTCGGCGTCACGTAGCACAGCATCGCCGCGCCGTGCCAACCGATCATCGCCGCGCCGATCGCGGAT
>JBGPHB010000886.1:0-2769 GCA_041484155.1 Bryobacteraceae bacterium | reverse complement strand
CCTGTCGGCGCCGGCGACGCTTCAGGTCGCCAAAGCGGCGCCCGCGGCGTTCACGTTCAACGCGACCGGCACAGGGCAGGGGCTGGCGGCGAATGCGGACGGCTCCTTCAACGGTCCGTCGAGTCCGGCGGCGAAGGGTTCCTTCGTGACTATCTATTTCACCGGCGGAGGATTGACCGACCCACCCGGCGTCACGGGCTCAGTCACAGGCCTGGTCTTGAAGCGCGTGATTGAAAACGTCGCGGTAACCGTCGGCGGACAGCCGGCAATCGTACAGTTCGCGGGCGCCGCGCCGACCTTCGTCGACGGCGTCGGGCAGCTAAACATCAGGTTGGCGGACAACACCCCTTCAGGAGCCGCGCAGCCAATCGTAATCACCGTGGCGGGAATCAGCAGTCCGAGGACAGCGACGCTAGACGTAGCGCCTTGAAGCGCAAGACGACTGGGGCAGGCTGCGACCGGTACAATGGTGCAGGATGCATTTTGAGATCGTCGGCGAAATCGCCGAGATCGAAGTCATCGCTACGGAACGTGGTATCCGAAGACTCAAGTACCTGAGAAAGCGTTACGGTGGCAGGCTGTGGCGAAAGTTAAAGGGTATTGCTACAGTTCGCATGATTGGCAACTCGATTCGGCGGGCCGAGGTGCACTGGTATGAAGCCCACGGCGTGGGGCGAAAGGGTTGGAAGATTAAGCGGTTTGTGGATTGACCATGAAGGTTGAACAATCACGATCGAAGCTCGTGTTGTGCGTCCGTAGCGACGGATCGGACGATTTGGAACCACGCAAGGTCTATCAGGTTCTGCCGGACCGCGAGGCTATCCGGGAAGGTTATATGCGAGTGGTCGATGAGTCGGGGGAGGACTATTTGTATCCGGCCGAATACTTTGTACCGGTAAAGTTGCCGGCGGCCATCGCACGGCAATTAGCGTTCCCGTCTAACAGCGCGTTGCAGCGAGGGGCAGGCCGGCGCGCACTCCGCGGCTGAGAAGCTTCTACTTTGCTGGCGCCTTCGTCTGCTCATCCAGCCTGGCTTTGAAATTCTTCTCCTGTAAGTCCAGGTGTGCCTTGAAACCGGCCGGATCGATGAACGGGTTCGGGCCGCCGCTCTCCAACTTTGCGTACTTCTCCTTCAGGCCATAAAATGTGCCGTGCGCGCCGAGGAAAATGTCGCAGGGAAGCGCGCGCAGGACTTTGAAGCTGCGGACGTAATCGTCGGCGATCTGGGGATAATCCTTGTTGTTCACCAGGATGTATCCCGGGTTCACTCCGATGCTGCCGAGGATCACGACGTCGTAAGACTTGCCGCCATCTTGAATCTTCATCGTCCAGGTGGTGCAGCCTTTCGTGTGGCCGGCGGTGAGGTGGGCCACCAGCGTCGCGCCGCCCAGCTTGACCTCTTCGCCGTCGTGCAGGATCTTGTCGATCGGGTGCGCCTTATTGCCGGGCATCATCTTGCGAAGCGCGGGGACGTCTTGGTCCATGGCCATCACCCGGGCGGCCGTCAATTCCTTCACGAGCGCGTCACCCTCCATATGATCCCCGTGAGCGTGACTGCCCAGCAGAATCTTGATGTCGGTGAACTTGAATCCCAGCTTCTCGACCGCGGCGCGGATCACCGGGACCGTCGTCTCGAAGTCGCTGTTGATGAGAATGTGTCCCTCGGGCGTGGTGATCAGGAAAGAAGCGAGCTGCTCCGAACCTACATAGTAAAGGTTGCCGATCACCTTGTGGGGCGGAAACGGCTTGTTCCAATCGGTGGCCTGCTTGGTCTGCGCCGAAGCGAAGCCTGCAAGCAGCAATAGAGGTAGGTACGTTCGCATAGTGAGGCAGTGTAGCACAGTGTACGCTGGGTAATTGGCTCTGGATCTTTTGCATGGGTCGGTGGCATTCGGGGCGGCGTTCATCGCGGGAATGATGAATTCCGTGGCCGGCGGAGGCACGCTCCTTACGTTCCCAACGCTGATCTGGCTGGGACTTTCTTCGGTTACCGCGAACGCGACCAGCACAGTCGCCGTCTGGCCCGGAACCTTGGGAACCATTTGGGGCTACCGGCAGGAGCTTGGCTCGGCCAGCCCGCGCATCATGGCGTTGATCGCACCCAGTGTAGTGGGCGGAATCGCAGGCGCGGTACTGCTGCGCCGGACTCCCGCATCGATCTTCGACACCCTGGTTCCATTCCTGGTTCTGTTCGCGACCGTCGCGTTCATCTTGCAGGAGCCGGTTCAGCGGAAGCTGAAGATGGTCCACGGGGAGAGGCATCAGTCCGCGCGGTGGCTCGCCGGTGCGATGCTGTTTCAACTTGCGGTCGCGATCTACGGGGGATACTTCGGCGCGGGCATCGGAATCATGATGCTTACCGCGATGGGCGTGCTCGGCCTCACCGACATTCACCAGATGAATGGATTGAAGTCGCTGTTCGGCGGCTGCATAAACGGTGTGGCGGCTGCGTATTTCATCTGGGCGAACATGGTCTACTGGCCTTACTTTGTGGTGATGGTGACGGGGGCGATTGCAGGCGGTTACGGGGGTGCGCGGCTGGCGCGGCGGATGGGCGGGACGGCGGTGCGGAGGATCGTGATCGCGGTGGGATTCGGGATGGCTGTGTCGTTGTTCGTGAAGTTGTTCTAGACCGAAGTTCTTAGGTCTCGGCAACGCGAATGTTGGGAGATAAGGAGGTTAGGGACGGTTTAGAGCCCGGTTACTGCCTACAGACAAGGTTAATGGATTCGCAGGGTGAGGCCGAGCAGATCGACGGCGCGCTGTTGG
>JBGPHB010000885.1:0-2770 GCA_041484155.1 Bryobacteraceae bacterium | reverse complement strand
GGTTCGCTTGGGGCTCCATCCCTGCTTCCGGAGCTCGGAGAGCGAGCGCGCAGCCTCCAGCAGGGCGGCGACACCGCTGACGGGGTCGGTCGCGCCGTTGACCCAGGCGTCGTGGTGATTCCCGTACATCACCCACTGATCCGGGAAGGCGCTTCCCGGTATGCGCACGATCACATTGTAGATGGGTCGCGTGGGCCAATCGAAATCGAGCTGCAGATGCACGAGCGCGGGGCCCGGACCGATGTGATAGGTCAGTGGCAGCGCGCCCCGCCAGGACTCCGGCGCCACCGGTCCACCAATGCTGTTGAGTAAAGGAAGCGCGTCGGCGTAGGAAATCGGCAGCACCAGAATCTTTTGCAGAGTGGTGACCTCGGCGCCGGAGAGACGTCGCGAGCCTTTTTCCGACGCCCATCCGGGAGAGAGCGGATCGCCCGGATGAATAGCGATCTCCATCACACTGCCGCGCTGCACGCCGTCCTTGGGCCGAAACGGACCGAGCGGATAGGTGTCGCCGGGGAAGTAGCCGTCCTCCTTCGGATCGGAGTAGATGAGGCAGGCGAGGGCGCCGTTCTCGTAGGCGACCTTCGGCTTCACGCCGCGCCAGCTCGATCCGTACCGCGCGATGACAATCTTGCCCTTGACGTCGATGCCTTGCTGCTTGAGCAGCGCGTAGTCGGCCGGGACGCCGTAGTTGACGTAGACGAGCGGCGCCGTGATATCGCCTCCCATGGAATAGGCGTTGTAGGTGGGGAGCTGGCCTTCATCCGATGAGCTTGAATCCTCGCGGACCGCGGGCTCTTTGAGGGCCGCTTCGAAGTGGGTGGGCGCGATCAGCTCGAGCTTGCGGGTGGTCGGCGTCGGCAGCAGCGCCTCAAATTCCTCGATGGCCGCGTCGAAGCCCCAGCCGCGCATCAGAGTCAGCAGGTACTCGGCCGTGGCTTTCGATCCGGGCGAGCCCGCGTGATGCGGGCGTTTCGAGAGCGTTCGGATGTGCTCCTCGATCCGTTCCGGCCGGGGAATCGCGCGGCCTTTCTCTTCCCACTGCTTCTGCTCAGCGGCTTCCCTGGCCGGAAATCCGCGCAGCTTGGCGTCGGCTGAGTAGGCCAGCGCCGGAAGCAGCAGCAGGAGAAGAATCATGAGGACGCTTTCGCAGCCACACCCTTGTTTAGAAAATCGAGGTAGACGCGTGCGTCGCGGGTGGAGCCGGAGAAGGTCGCGATCACTCTTTCATCCGCAGTGAAAATGGCGTAATACGGTTGCGTGATGGTCTGGAACTTGGATTCCTGTATCTTCTGATTGGCGTCGGCGATGGTTTCGGGTCCGTCGGTGTAAAGTTCCACCAGCACAAATTGGTTCATGACGGCCGCGATCTCCGGGCGCGTGAACATGTTGGCCTTCATCCAGTGGCAGTTGGCGCAGGCGTAGCCGGTGAAGTTGACCAGCACCACCTTGCCTTCGCGGCGTCCTCTATCGAGCGCGCCGCGGAAATCGTCCTTCATCCAGGTGAGAGTTCCTGCTGACGCGTTACCTCGCGAAGAAGCCTCCGAGGCCACCGGCACGTAGGCGTCCAGATCGCCGAGCCTGCCGCCAAACATACCCGGAATCAGACTGATGGCAAAGGCCAGGAACAACGCGCCGGTTAGCAGGCGGCCCGGTCCGAGGGGATCGTCTTTCTGGATTCCTTCCAGTCGCAGAAAACCCAAGAGGTAGAGTCCCGCCATCGAGAACAGGACCACCCACAGGGCCAGGAACCGCTCTCGAGTGAGGGCATTCCATTGCATCACCTGATCGACCGAGGCGACGTATTTCAGCATCGCGGCCAGCACGATGAATCCCATGACCACTTTCACGCGCGGCAGCCATCCGCCGCTCCTCGGCATGCGCTTCAGGAATCCGGGGAAGACCGCGAGCAAAAAGAACGGAGTGGAGAGCCCAGTCGAAAACGCAGCCATTCCCATCACCGGACGCGCGCCGCCGGATTGCGCTGACGCCGCCAGCAGCGGTCCGACGAACGGTCCCACGCAAGCGAAGGAGGTGAGCGAAAAGGTAAGGCCCATCAGCACGAGCGCCCAGGCTGCCTGACGTTTATCGTCCAACTCGTGGGAAATTTCCAGCGCCTGTTGGAGCAGATCCCGCGCACCGAGCAGATCGGATTGTAATAGCGCCATGCGCCCTGCCGCGACCAGGAATTTTGGATGGTATACAACGGAGGCTTCATCCATATGCAGCAGCAATTGTTGGGTCCATTGATAGCCCGCGCCATGATAACCATAGGTGAACCAATGCCGCCACAGTGCGCCAGCCATGCGCAGTCCGACAGCCACATCGCTCCGTAGCGACCATTCCAGCGCTAAACGCAGATTTTCCCGTTCAGTTTCGAGCAGTTGCGTCCATCGCCGCTGATGGAAAAATTGCAGTTCGGGTTCAGCTTGTTCCACCAGCGCGACGAAATAGTCAGCATGGCGTCGGCGCGTGACCTCGGCTTCACCGTTCTCGTTCAGCCGCTCCCGTGCAAACTCATGCAGCGTTTCCAGCAAGAAAAAGCGCGGTTCACCTGCGGCGTCCACTTTCTGCTGCACCAGATTTTTATCGACCAGCGATGCCAGCGCGTCCAGAACATTGCTCGGTAAATGCTCGCCGCAAACCGCCTCTATCGCTTCTAAGGTGCGCCCTCCGGCAAATACGGCTAGCCGCCGGAATAGCGCCTGTTCCGGCTCGGATAGCAGATCGTAGCTCCAGTCGATCAGCGCCCGAAGGGTTTGCTGGCGCG
>JBGPHB010000884.1:0-2770 GCA_041484155.1 Bryobacteraceae bacterium | reverse complement strand
GGGCTGTATACTTATGTCATGCGGGCAACACCTGTTCTGTTGCTTCTTATACCCTGCGCGATCGCTGCAAATCAGCCGACGTTTACCTACGCTGTCCCCGCCAACACTACAGTCGCGGCCATGGCGGTGGACGCGGCAGGAAGCACGTACCTCACCGGTTCAACGACGTCATTGACTTTTCCCGCGACTCTGGGCGCACTTCAAACCCAGTTCAGCGGCGGTACTTGCGGAGTTCTCCCGGCCTTCCATGGAGGCCTGCTGATGTTTCCGTGCACGGATGCGTTCGTGATCAAGCTGGACCCGGCGGGGAACGTCTTATTCGCGACCTACTTCGGCGGCAACGGAAGCCAGACAGGCGCAAGCGCGATTTGCGTGGACGCGAGCGGAAATGTCTACCTGGGCGGCACCACGGGTCCGAATACTGTCAGTCAGCCGGATACTTTTCCGGTTACGGCGGGCGCCGCGTATACCAATTCCGCGAATGACTTCGAGTTCGTCGCCAAACTCAACGCGGCCGGAACGCAGGTTGTCTATTCGACCCTTCTGCCGGTGAACCCGGGGTCGGACGCCACGCAGCGCGCGGTGGCCATGGCGATCGACCCCGTGGGCGAGGTCTATATCGCTTCCACTAACGCCGGGGCTTTGCCATTTCCAACGACGCCTGGCGCCTTTCAGCCCGCGCCGCCCGCAAATCCGTATGGTTCGGGCGTGGTCGCCAAGCTGAATGCGTCCGGGTCGGCGATGCTCTACGCAACGTACCTTTCCGGCAATGGACTAAGCGTTCCGCAAGGGATCGCCATCGACGCGGCGGGCGATGCCTTCGTCGTCGGCTACACGCAGGCGGCCGATTTTCCGGTCACGCCGGGAGCATTTCAAACCGGCTACTTTCCGAGCGCGGAGTACATGGAGTTTGTAACCAAGCTGAACCCCCAGGGAACGGGCTTGGTCTATTCCACATTTCTCGGCGCCACGCGGAACTACGCATCGGAGGTAAAAGTGGATGCACAAGGCGGCGCGTATGTATTGGCAGTGGGTGGATCGGCGCTGTCTTCCGGTGGCTATCTTTCGCACATAAACGCTGACGGATCGGCCCTCGTCTACTCGACGTATGTTCCTACTACCGCCGGGCTGGATTTAGCTTTGGATTCCGCGGGCAGCGCCTTCGTTGCCGGCCCCGCTGGGACTGCGGTCCTCGCGGCTTCGCCGGGAGCATTTCAATCGGGGTTTGAGGGACCGATTGCCAACGCATACGCGGCGAAGTTCACACCGGATGGCGAGTTTGCCGGGGCCACCTACGCGGGTCAGTGGGTGACGGGCCCTAGGCTCCTTATCGCGGCGGCTCCCAACGGCGCGATCGTACTGGCGGCGCAGACTTCGGTCAGTAGCATCTTCCCGTGGCTGACGGTGCAGAATGCGGCGAGCGGCACAGCGGGCACCGTCGCGCCAGGGGAGATCGTCACCCTCCGTGGTTACGGGATTGGTCCCGCGGCGGCGGCCGCCGTCGCAGCCGGTCAGGCACCAGTGGACCAGTTGGGCGGCACTCAGGTCACATTCGGCGGAATCGCCGCGCCAGTGTTTTCCGCGCAGTCGCAACAGGTCACCGTGCAGGTGCCGTGGGAGATCGCCGGCCAAACGTCCACCGAAGTCGTCGTCTCCTACAGCGGTCAAACGGCCGTGGCGTCGGCACCGGCGGTTGTCGCGACGGCCGCGCCAGGGATTTTTGCCGTCACGGATTCCAACGGTACGGTCAATTCTCCGTCCCATCCAGCAAAGGCGGGGGATTCAATCACGATCTACGGAACCGGCGGCGGTGTGACCAATCCTCTTGGAATAACGGGGGGATTGTGGTCGATCACTGCATCGCTTCCGCCTCTGACTCTGCCGGTCTCAGTTACTATCGGGGGAACGAATGCCATGGTTCTCTACGCCGGATCGGCTCCCACGCTCGAATCCGGATACTTCCAAATGAACGTAGCTCTGCCTTCGGGCCTTCAGGCTTCGTCGGCGGTGAATCTTGTGGTAACGGTCGGAGGCTCGTCGAGCGTAGCTGTTCCGATTTCTATTCAGTAGCCGGACACTGTTTAAGCACGAGCGCGTTCTAGAAGCCAAGAAAACGGCCTCTTTTATTAGACGATAAGGTATGCCTAGCAAACAGCGTAGACTCGGCGGGCACTCGGCCGAGAAGCGCGCAACGCGCTCAAATGGAGCGGAACTTTGGCCCGTCCGAAAAAACTCCCAACAAAACGGATTCCTCAGCAGGAGACGAGTACCCGGCTGGACGGACTACGGGCGACGCAGGAAACTCCGTGCCAAATAGAGGTCGACTAACTGTGCCAAATGGTTCTGAATGTGACAGTCAAGCCGACGGGTATGTCACTTTCCGGTTCTCACGCCCTTAGGGACACTTTGGGGCGAGGCGGTACACCGTCGTCACGTTGATGCCTCCCTCGCCGATCAGGAGCCCGCTCACTGCCACGTGCGAACCGGCTAACGCATCCAGACGCGTCACGACGAACTTGAGCGCCATCGTACGGTTGCCAAGCGGCCTGGAAGCGTTTTCCCGCCCGGCGCGTTGGCGATACACGGTCAAGTGGCCTAGCAGCCCGTGGCAAAAGTCTCAGACAAGCTGAAGCATGTCCCACCTCGTGCTGCAAATGCTTGATTGCCAATGTGGGACATGCTTTAGCTTGTCATCTCCCCGACAGCGACGACAGCGATTTCACCGCCAGCGGCCATGACGAGCCGTTCTATGTCGTCTGTGTCGCTTGTG
>JBGPHB010000883.1:0-2775 GCA_041484155.1 Bryobacteraceae bacterium | reverse complement strand
TCAGACCCGTTTCGGATTCGATCTGGCAGATTACCGTCGTGTTGCGGTTGGCGTACTCGAAATAAGCCGGCGGGTCGGGCGGAATGTAGTCGTTGTGCGCGGTACCGAGGCCCAGCCCGCGCTTGCCGAGCGGAGCGTATTTCACCGCGTCCACGACGCTCCTGGCTTGTTCGCCGGTCTCGACATTTCCCACCATCACTCCCAGCGCGCCCGCGTCCATAGTGCGCGCCAGGAAATGGTACAGGCGTTGCGGCACGCGCACGAACGGCGCGATGTCGGTCGCTTTGAACCAAGCCACCAGATCGGCGATCCGCTCAGCGTCGAAGCCGGTGTGTTCCATGTCGATGACGACAAAGTCCACGCCCGCAGCCTCGAGAATTTTGGCGATACCGCGTGTGCCGAACTCCATGATCATGTGGCCGGCGGGAATGCCGCCCTCGCGTAGAATGCGTTGGAATCGATTCTCTTTCATGCTTTCCTCCTTTGATCTTCAGTAATCCACACCCAGTACGGACTTGAGCTTGCCGACGTCGAACCATGCCCGGCCCTCCATGCGCTCGCGTTCTTCTCCGTTCTCGATCGTCTTCAACAGTACGATGAGGCTGGCCCGGTCTTTCGGGTCTCGCGCCGCTTCGCGCGGCGTGCGTAGGTTTAGCGCCGGAACTTGCGTGTCAAGCCAAGCTCTGGCGTGCCGCTCCTTGAGTTCGAACAGGAGTTGTCTTTCGGCTTCCGATGGGACGGGTTGCGAATCCGCCGGCGGCATGTTCCGCATAGCAGCCTGCGGGCTTTGGAACTCGGTCAGCTTTTCCTCCAGCGCTCCGCCGGCCAACCTGTGGATCAGGGCCACGCCTTGTTTCAACCGCTGGCGGGACGTACACTCCAGCACCAGCCGTTCGCCTTCCAATAATAAACTCCCAAGCACTCGCCGCCCCTGTTCTGTCATCGCCGGTGTTTCAAACCAGGTGAATCGGACGGTTCCGTCTTCGTCCCACCGGTCTCCTATCAGGTCCTCGCCTTCGAGAGCCTCCAGGACCCGATCCCGGTTTAGTACTCGATAGGCAGCCTTGGAAAAGACCATGTCATCGCCTTCCGCGGTTACAAAGCGCATGTTCTGACGCTTCTCGTCGTAAGCAGCCACACAGTGCTGGCGGATGCGGTGGCTGTTGGCGTGCAGGTAGGGCAACCAGTCCAGACCGGACGCTTTGCGGTCAGTCGCGATCCAGTCGTGGATCGCCTCGCTCATGTCGGGCGGCACTCGCGTTCCCGAAGCCGTGAATATCATGATGTCCCCCTCGGCGCGAACACGAGTGAATAAGCAGTCCCATCGGGCCAACTCGTTCGACGACGCGATGTCGTGAACGAAAAAGCTCCGATCCATCAAAAGGTCCTTCAATTGGACACCGGCGCCCTTCTCGACACTTTGGACTTCGAACAGGCTGCTGTAACTGCCGGTCCATTCCCGCAGAGCCTTTCGATCTCTCCGGCTAAGCTGATCGCCATGACGAGCCAGGTACTCGTGCGGAATGGTGCGTCTGAAGTTGCGAGGCGTGTAGTCGTTAAACAGCCAGTCAAAAAAGGCCATTTGATCGGTGACTGCGAGGTCGGCAATCGGAACACGCCCGAAGAACATCTGCATGGCATGCTGTACCTCGCTGGATTTGACACTATCCTTCAAGAAGTCCAGAAACATCTTTGAAATGCGCCGGTCCTGCTCCATGCCGGCTTCGCGATCGCGCTCCTTCGCTTCTTCCCGAGGCGCACAACAAAAATCGCAAACGGTCCTGTCGACGGGCCGCTCCAGCATCCTCTCGACAGCCCAGACAGCGGCGGCCCGGACAGCGGGGTCATCGGCGTCCATACACTCGCGTACGGCGGGCAGCGCGGCCCGCTCGCCGATCTCGCCGAGCAGCGCGAGGGCAGCCGCTGCGAAGGGCCCGCCTTCGCCTTCGTCATTGCGAGCCCAGCCTCGCACCACGCCAGTCAACAGCGGCACGCACGATGCGCCAACCTCGAGGATTCGATCGACCCACTCGCGACTCATCCCCTCGGCGGGCCGGTCGAGCACCTCTTGAACCAGGCGATAGGGAAGCAGAAGCGTGGTAACCCGCTCGGGCTCGTCGGACACGCTCACCGACATCTCAATGGCAAGGTCGTCCAGTTCGTCGTCATCCATTTCAGGAAAGATCTGCTTGAAGTCTGCCCTAATCCCCGCCATCCACTTCTCCGTCCCGGGTTCAACGGGGCGAGAACTCCGCAGAATTCTCCGCATCGCAAGGTACGACAGACTGCTCGCAAGATCCGGATCCGAGTCCCCATACGATGCCCCCAGGTGCATGTAAACCTGACCGTCGCCGGGCTCGGCCTCCAGCGCTCGCCAGAAGTAGCGGCGCGCCTCTTCGCGATCCCCCCTCATTGCGCAATCGGCTCCGAGCCCCATCAGCGCCATGGAGTCGAACGGATCGACTTCAATCAAACCACGGAAAAGCTGCTCCTGCCCCAAGGTTCCTCGTTGGGACCGCTCGATGAGCTTACGTTTTTTTCTGGTCTCGGATGGGGAGGGAAATAGCATGGAAGTCTATAGTTAGATTTTAGCCCGTTCGGTTTTCGCCCGCAGACGCTGCTGGCGCCGCTCGCCCCACCTGGCCAGCTAATTTTGAGGTTTTCAAACGTAGTGAATCGGATGTTTGGGTCTTAATCCCGCCTCCACGCACTGCTGGCGAATACGGTGGCTATTGGCGCGGAGGTAGGGAAGCCAGTCGAGACCCGACGACTGCC
>JBGPHB010000882.1:0-2784 GCA_041484155.1 Bryobacteraceae bacterium | reverse complement strand
TTCGAGCGATTTTACTGGACTGGACGCTCCGGCGATGCTTGATGGCATTAGCGTGACGATCAACGGAAAGTCGGCCTATGTCTGGTACCTCTCCCCTACGCAGCTGAACGTCCAAGCGCCCGAGGATTCCGCTATGGGCAATGTGGCGATCACGGTCACCAACTGCCAGGCGACCAGCCCACCGTTCCAGCTCGCGAGGCAGGCTCTCTCCCCCGGCTTGCTGGCGCCGCCGAGTTTTAGCGCTGGCGGCGTGCAATACATGGTCGCTACTTTCGCTTCGGACGGTGCGTACGTGTTGAACACCAATACTGGTGCCGTACTCGGACTCAACAGCCGACCCGCAAAGCCTGGCGATTTGATCATCGCGTACGGCATCGGATTTGGTGATGTGACTCCGTCCATCCAACCGGGCACCATTGTCCAACAGAGCAATGCGCTTGTTAAGCCGATCACCGTTTCCTTCGGATCGACGAATGCAACACTCACATACGCGGGTCTAGCGGGTGGGTTCGTCGGACTCTACGAGTTCTACATAACGGTGCCACCCGGCCTTGCCAACGGCGATTACCAGATCAACGTGACGCAGAACGGAGTCGGAGTGCCTCAAACGCTGTACCTCACAGTGCACAACTAACCACGTGTGACCTTTGCTAGACGATAAAGCATTATCCTCTCCCATCCTCCGACAATCAAGCCGACCGGCACACGGCGGTACCGTTCGAAGAACAGTCCTTGCGCTCCACAGGTTTACTTTCCCTGTGCCTTCCTCCTCTCACGTCGACTTCTCGAAAGCAGCAGGCAGGTCGGCAGCATCCCACGTGGATTCTATCAGCTAGGTTAGGTGTTAGGACATTCAACCACCATGCCTCAGCTACACTACAAAGAGCATGGTAGTTGAGATCGAAGGAATCCCCCTACACCTCGCGCATCCCGACGAACTGACCGTCGCCTGGGTCGGCCAAGATGAAGTCATGCGGCAACTTCTGGCCGCCTGGCTGGTCATTGATTCGAAGGACCTGCCGATGAACCCGCGGCTGCTCGGCAAGCCGGGGGTGGGCAAGACCACCCTGGCCTACGCCGCCGCCAAGCGCCTCGGTCGCGAGGTCTACATCATGCAGGCCACCATCGACACGCGGCCCGAAGACTTGCTGATCACGCCCGTGATCGAAGGCGAAGCGCGCTTGCGCTACGTCGCTTCGCCATTAGTGACAGCGATGCTTCGCGGGGGCATCGTGATCCTCGACGAAGGCAACCGCATGAGCGAGAAAAGTTGGGCCAGCCTCGCGCCGCTGCTCGACAATCGCCGCTATGTCGAGTCGATCGTCGCCGGCATCAAGATCAAGGCGCACCCGCTGTTCCGCCTCGTCGCCACCATGAACGACGATGCCAGCACCTTCGATTTGCCCGAATATATCCACTCCCGCCTCCAGCCTCAAATTACGATCGATTTCCCGGAGCGGCATGAGGAATTAGCCATTCTGCACGAAAATCTTCCTTTCGGTGACGAGCAAATCTTGAATTACGTCACCGATTTTCTCCAGCAGGCCCACGCCGCCGATGAGCGCTACACCGCTCGCGACGGCATCAACATCGCCCGCTTCGCCATGAAGCTGGGCCAGGAAGCATCCACGGCCGTCGACCGCGAAACGTTGCGCATCGCAATCGTGCAGACCCTCGGCGAAGAGGCCCTGCGCTATGTCCCTCGAAACTGAGATCAAGGCGGGAAGTCTCCAGCGCGGACGATTCCGCTACTTTCCTGTGGTTCCGGGACGGCTCGAATTCGCGGTCGAATTGCGCCGCCTTTTGCTGGCCGAAAGACCGCCAGTGGTCGCAGTCGAGCTGCCCGAGTTCCTGGCCTCATCCTATCGGCGCGCCCTGACCAAGCTGCCCGAAATCTCAGTCATTCTTTACACCACTGAAGCTGACGATGATGATCACGCCGTCTACGTGCCGGTCGAGCCCGCCGACCCCTTCACGGAGGCCCTGCGCACGGCTGAGGAAATCGGCGCCGAGGTGATCTTCTTGGAACCGGATTCGGCCGAACGCCCGCACCTCCCCGACACTTATCCCGACACGTATTCGATCCGGCGCATCGGGTTCGAGAAATACATCGAAGCCTACCGGGTATGGCCGCAGACCCGCACCGAAGAAGTAAGCGCGCATGCCTCCGCCATGGCGTGGAAGCTGCAAGGCGCCGATCCCACCGCCGCGGTGCTGGTGGTGGTTTCACTGAACCTTCTCGATCCGCTGCTGGATGCCATGGAATCGCCCCAGGAAGCCCCGGTCCGGCGCGCCCAGAAATATGACGTGCGCTTGCTGAACCCGCATCCGGATTGTCTGGCCGAGATCACCATTGAATACCCGTACGTCCAGGAACGCTACGAGTTTTTCCGCCTGGAGATGAGCGGCGAGGAGCGCATCGATCGCCCCCGCGTGCAACTGGAGCTGTTTCGGGAGGCGGAGAAGAAATACAACGAGTCCACCGGAGAAAAGCTGGCCCATTGGCAGCGGCGCATGATCGCGCGCTACACGCGCAACCTGGCGCACGTAAGCGGCGACCTCTTGGCGGGCGTCTACGACCTGGCCGTCGCGGGACGTTCGGTGGTCGACGACAACTTCGGGTGGGAAGTCTGGCAGATGGCGAATCGCTACCTGGCCCAGCACGAGGCTTCCGAATTTGAAACCGTCCGCCTGAGCGCCAGCGAGATCTGGATCAACACCAAGAAGCTGCGGATCCGCCGCCGGCTTCCCCGCCCCAAGCAGCGTCTGAAACCCACCGGCCTG
>JBGPHB010000881.1:0-2790 GCA_041484155.1 Bryobacteraceae bacterium | reverse complement strand
GCTTGCAAGTCGGCGATCTGGGCGCGAACGCGGCGCACCTTGTAATGTTCGGCGGTAAAAGCCACACTCAAATCAGCCAGCTCGCGTTGCAAGTCCCGAAGCTTCTGTTCGGTTTCATGAACCGGGCCTGTATCAAATAAGTCGATGGCGCTGTTCAACTCCGCTCCATGCGCGGAATCGATAATTTCCTTCTGGGCTCGCTTGCTCAGCAGATCGCCTTGCGCCTTTTGGTACTCATCCTGCAGTTTTTTTAACTTGTCCTCTGCCAGATTCGCGTTGTCGCCGGTATATAAGAGCTGTTTCTTCTCCGAATATTGCTGCAGCTCTTGTTCCGTGTTCTCCACTTTTCCCCGCATGCTGTCGAGCTGGGATTTGAGCCATTCGTCCGTCTTTTGGAACGTCGCCCAGCGGGATTGCGCGGTTTCCTCGATGAACTCAGCGGTCAGTGCATTGAGTAGATCCGCGGCGAGGGACGGATCGGGCGAAGCGCAGGTGATCTGGACGATCGTGGTTTCTCCGACCGTACCGACGGTGACGCTGTCGGCCGTGAGTGAAACCAGCTCGCCCCAGCGGTACGTCGGCGCGGACGCCCCGAATCCCATCGATTTCTTTAAGCGAGCCCAGGCGGACGGGTCGTAGGCGGTCGGTTTCCTGCTCGTGGCCTCCAGCCGCTTAATCGTGTTGCGCATGAGCGTCGCGCTTTGAAGCAGACCGATTTCCGTCTGTAGAAAGGACTGGTTCCCCGCGTTCGGATTCAACGCCCCCAAACCCAGAAAGGCGTCGTTTGGCGCCTGAACTTCGAGCGTGGTACTGGCCTGATACAGCGGCGTTTGCCGTAGTGCGATCGTCAGGCCGGCCGCGGCCCCCAGCAGCATCACCAGGAGAACCGCCCATTTCCGGTTCCACAACACGCGGACATAGTGCGCACCGGATTTGGCTCCATCAGCATCACGCGGGCGTGCTGTCATCCCATCGGAGGACGATCGCCTATGGCCGGCCTGCCCGGGCAAGATGATCTCGGGATCTGACTTAACGGGTTGTATTTCTTCTTTCATTCAGCTCAGGAAGACACCGTGGACGGTTTGAAAACCAGCACACCGCTGTGACTCGCACCTTCTTCGAAGCGCTCCACGACTTCTCCAGGGAAAGGTGCGAAATCCGAGCCTCGAACAAAGTCGCGCATCGAAGTCCCGTGCGGCTTGGAGTCGATGTTTCGCGCCCCTCCTTCCGCGATGGTATCCGCCAAATTCAACGTTCGGAAATCGATGCTGTACCGGCCGATACCCGACGTGTTGGGTACCGTCGAATGCATGTGGGCCGCCGAAAACAGAATAATCCCCCCACTCTCACACACCACTCGAATCTCAGGCTCGGACTCAAACGGTTCTTCGGGCTTCGGCTGACGCCGCGTGTCCTGGTGGATGAACTTGGCCGCATCCTTGCGGGCTGTGCTGTTCCATTCGTAATAGTTAAACTCGTTGGATCCGTTTCGAACCGGCTTGTTCCAATAGCCCAGGTGGAAAGCCATGGACCGTTCTGTCTCGATCGGGTAAATGGGCAGCCACCAGTTAAGCTGCGTCAGCGGCGCGGAGTACCAGGTATCGCGATGCGGGTGATGAGCATACCCGATTCCGCTGGTCAGATAACCGTCGCTGGTCACCATTCGGAGGCGGGGCACATCCAGATAGGTCTGTTCCAGCTCGCAGCCGCACTCAGCCACCAGCGAGCGCACCAACTCGCGTGTCTTCGGATGGTGAATAAACTTCGGCTTGACGGCGGCGCCAATGGCGACATATTCCTCAACCGGCATCGAGAATTGTGCCTGCCGCGGATCCACTCCTTGGAATACTTCCTCGAGCATGCTTCGTGCGAAATCGCACAGGGCTAGCGATGCCGGCGATGGCGAAAATATGAACAGATGCCCTTGATACAGGAGCTGGCGCCTCTTCGCGTCGTCAGCCGGCGAATTCATGTGAATGGTATGCATCGTTGATCACTCCGTTTTCAAAGCGTGCGTTCGCGGTCAGGAATTGGCGGCCGCGGCTACGGTCTGATTCGCGGAAGACGACCGCCATCGCTCGCCGGGCTGATACTCCGGAACCAGGGTCCTCATATGATCCAGCACCGAGTCCGGTTCACCGCGTCCCACCAGTTCCTCCAGTTTCACCAGCCACGCGGTCATATCGGCCTGCCGGTGCCGCCATCCACGAAAGATGCGGATCTTTTCGTGATACGTCGGTAAGATGTCTTCGCCTTTCGTGATGACCTCTTCGTAAAGCTTTTCCCCGGGCCGGAGTCCCACGAACCGGATCTCGATATCGACATCCGGCTCGCGCCCGGAAAGCCGGATCATGTTGCGCGCCAGATCCACGATTCGCACCGGCTCGCCCATGTCCAGCACGAACACCTCCGAACCCTGGCCCATGGTGGATGCCTGCAGGATGAGTTGAACCGCTTCAGGAATGGTCATGAAGTACCGGCGTACGTCAGGATGGGTAACCGTCACCGGGCCGCCGGCTCGAATCTGTTTCTCGAACAGCGGCACCACGCTTCCATTGCTCCCCAGGACGTTGCCGAACCTCACCGAGACGAATTTGGTGCCGCTCTCCGACACTGGCATAGAAGAAACAAGCAGCTCTGCTGCCCGCTTCGTGGCGCCCATCACGTTGGCCGGGTTCACGGCCTTGTCGGAGGAAACCATCAGAAAATCAGCCGTACGATAGTCGTACGCGGCAGTGATCACGTTCCAGGTGCCGAAGATATTATTCTTGACGGCCTCAGTGACGTGAG
>JBGPHB010000880.1:0-2792 GCA_041484155.1 Bryobacteraceae bacterium | reverse complement strand
GCCGTGCAGAAGCGGCACGTCTACGGGTCCACCGACTACATCCTGGCGGATTTTCGCTCCGGCTCGCATTTCATGGGCGACGCTTTCACCAACACCGGCGCGCCGTCGTTCTCCGTGAAGCTGTGGGGGACGAATGCCTTCGCCAACGTCAGCGTGATCAAGGACGGCGTCGTGGCTTACTCCACCAGCGGCGATAAAGTGATCGCCTTCGAGTGGCAGGACGCAGCCGCACAGAAAGGTAAGACCAGTTACTACTACGTGCGCGGCAGGCAAACGGACGGCCAGATTGTCTGGGTCAGCCCCATGTGGGTGACCATCCAGTGAGGCGAGCGCTTCCGTGGCTGCTGGCTGCCACGGCCGCCGCGCAGCCGGTGGTGATGGATTCCGCTACGCTCGCCTCCAATTGGCCTGACACCCGGTTTGCCTCTGGCGCTACAAGGCGTTCCTAATGTCGTGTTCATCTTTGGAAGCTCCTATCGCTACGCCCGCAGTAATCTATACCTGGCGGCGTTCGCGCTCTCCGATATGGAGGCCGGCTTCTCGAAGTGGTTTTACTACAAGGGCGCCAATCAGTGGTCGCCCGACGAAGCGGACGCCGCTCCCTTGCTGGCGAGCAATGTTACCGTCGGAAATCACTCCGTGGTCTGGAACAGCGCGCTGCAACGCTTTATCCTGATGCACGACCCCGGCGTGATGGCCCAGTTCTCTACTGCTCCCTGGGGTCCCTGGAGCGACCCGGTCACGGTGTTCACGAAGGACGACACGTGGGGCAGGAAACTGATCCACCATCCAGGCGCCGATCAGATCGTCCGCAGCTTGATCCCAACTTACCAGGCAAACGGCAGCCCAGCGGATATTAGCAACGACGACGCCGGTGTTCCCTACGCTCCCAATCTGCTGGATAAGTTCACGCGGAATGCCGATGGCTCGGTCACCGTGTACTACACTCTGTCCACCTGGAATCCGTACGAGGCGTTTCTGATGAGCAGCACGTTCACGCTCAGGTAGCTGTGGAAAAAGCTCGAGATGACAAGCGATGTGGGGCAGGCCGCAAACGGTATCCATTAGTCGCATTCCGTGGCGCCGGATAGCCCTGAGCGTTAGCGAGGGGACGGTTTCGCCTGAACGCCGTCCCCTCGCTAACGCTCAGGGCTATCCGGAGTACGATTCCGGACTTTGCCGGGCTATGTCCAGAGTTCGTTGATCGGTCCGTACAGGTCTTCGTTCGAAAATGGGACGTACTCGAAACCACGTCCGAACGGATCGTCGTAGCGCACGTTGGTCCAGTTGATGCCCATGGCCGAATAGATGGTGGCTTCGATGTCTTCCGGTTTGATGTCGCGTCCGCGGGCCCAGCCGTAATCCTTGCTGCTCGCGCCGGTCGCGTCGGTTGCGCCGATGGCCCGGCCGCCGCGGACACCCGCGCCCGCGAAGATCACCGACTGCTGCGGATAATGGTCGCGCCCGCCTGCGGCCGTAATCCTGCCCACCGTGCGCCCGAACTCGCCCATCATCACCACCAGCGTCTCGTCGAGCTGTCCGCTCGCTTTTAGGTCGGTAAGCAGGGCGGAAACGCCGTCATCCAGCGTTTTACCCATCGCTCCCAGCGAATTGGTGGCCGTGCTGTAGATATTCTGGTGCATGTCCCAACTGCCGAACGTGATCTGAACGTAGCGCGTGCCCTGATTGGCGGCCAGCACTTGCCTGGCTACCAGGCACGATGCGCCAAAGGAGGTCTGCCCATAGCGCGCCGCATCGGCGGCTGTAAATTTGAAAGCCTGATCGACCACGCTGTTGTACATCAGCCCCTTGGCCGATTCGTAGAAATCCTCATAATCGGAGACGGGAGTTCCCAGTGGAGAATTGATCCGCAGTGAATCGTCGAGTCCATGCAGCACGCCCCAGCGGTCGTCGATCCGGCTCGCTCCCGCGATGTTCGTCGTATTGGGAAGGCCCTGACCCGGGTTGTTGACGTTGGGCGTGAGCTTGAATGGCGCGTACCTTGCGGAGAAATAGCCGGGACCGGCTTGGTTGGTCGCGTTGAGTGCGAGAAATGTCGGAAATACCTGGCCCGTCTGCCGCTCCGGATCCTTCTCGATCGCCACTACGCTGCCGATGTTGGGCGCGATGTTGCCCAGCGCCGCCGCCGGATTCCGGCCGATCTGTACCCATGTCTGCGAAAGCGAATGGACCAGCGCCCAGGCCCTGACCGAACGGACGATCGCCATGTTGGGGAGCTGTGTAGCCATTTTCGGGAGCAATCCGGTCGGCCAGGCGATACCGCCGATCGTTTCCGGCTTCAGCGAAGCGGGCGTGTCGGGCGACTGTTTGAAGTCGAATGTGTCGGTGTGGCTGGGCGCGCCCGTCAGCAGAATGAAGATCACATTCCTGGCCTTGTTCTGCATTGCGACCGGCGCCGAGGTAATGTCCGCCGCCGAAACCACCTTCGGGCGCAGCAGCATCGACCCGGTGACTCCGGCCCCGAGAAGCTGGAAAAATTGCCGCCGGCTGGCATGCTGCCGGTGAAAGAATGGCTCGTGGTTGTGCGGATACCGGCTGATGAAACGATTGAATCGATCTTGTCCGTTCATGTCGGCGCCTCAGTAATTGAAGATGAAGTCAACCTTGTTGTAGAGCGACCAGAGCAGATTCTCCGCCTGGGTGTTCTGGTCGTAGCGGTGGAAGCCGTCGAGCGCGACCTTCATCTCGGCGGCAGTGGGGTAGCGCGAGAGTACCGTGAGATAGAAATTGTCGACGAGTTGATCGGCTGGAGCGGTCAGGTTGCGGCCGAG
>JBGPHB010000879.1:0-2795 GCA_041484155.1 Bryobacteraceae bacterium | reverse complement strand
CCATACATCGCTTCCATCGCTTTGGTCAATTCCTCGGGGGCCGGTGGAGGAGGTGTTCTTTCGCGAGCGTTGTTTCCGATGAGCAAGGGCACGCGGCGCCCCTGACCCGCCGCGAACACCTGCGCCGGCGGCTTGGGGAAGACCCAACCATCGACGACAACGCCGTTGGCCGGACCAATACTCATTCGGGGCGCCGCGGCGCCCTTCAGCAGGTCACTGGCCGCCAATGCGCGCAGCGATTTTAGCGTGCCGAGTTTTTCGCCGTCCCTCTCGGCTTCTGCAAGCGTCAGAGCGTCCGAATAGGTGTCCCCGTTCCTGGCCGCCATCACCGCTCCGAGCGCGGTCATCCGCATGGTTGCGTCATCCGGAACCCTGGTGACCGTGCCGCTCTCCGCGATCACTTTTTGGAACAACCCCTTGGTCAAAGGCGACGTCATGAGGACGTTCGCATCCACCGCTCCGGCGGACTGGCCGAAAATCGTGACGTTCCCCGCGTCGCCGCCGAATTTCGCGATGTTGTCGTGCACCCACTTGAGCGCCGCGATCTGGTCTATCAAGCCGTAGTTGCCGGAGGCATGATGCGGCGATTCCCGGGTCAGCTCCGGATGCGCTAAGAAGCCGAAGACAGTGAGCCGGTAGTTGGCGCTCACCAGCACCACCCCGTGCCGCGCCAGGCTCTCGCCATTGAAGTTCGGGTTGGAAGAGGCGCCGCCGTAGTTGCCGCCCCCGTGAATCCATAGCATGACCGGCTTGCGGGATTTGACCGGCCACTCCGGCGTCCACACGTTCAGAAAGAGACAGTCTTCCCGGCTGTTCTCGAGAACGCGGCCGGCGGCGTTCTGGGCACAGGGTGCACCAAAGGCCGTGGCGTCGCGCACACCCGTCCAGTTCTGGACTGGCAAGGGCTCCCGCCAGCGCAAGTCCCCCACGGGAGGTTGCGCAAACGGGATGCCCTTGAATACGGCGCCGCCCTGCTCCAACCGTGCGCCTCGAATCTCGCCTCCCGTTACCGCCACCGTTTCAGCGGCGCCGGCCGGAATCGCGAACCAGACAATCGAGACCGCAAATGCTCTCAACACGCTCAGGCGTGGGCAGCGCGCGAGGGCGCCTTGTAGCCCGATTTCGCCGCTTTCTTCATGGCCTCGATTCCTTCGGCTGTGGTCAGCAAAGGTGTGGTCTTGATGGAGCGGATTGCGCCCCCCGCCGCCGCGGCCAGCGAAAACGCGGCGGCCTCGACATTACTGGGCATCTCGACGATAGCCACGAGATCGTAATCGCCGAAGGCTAACCAGCCCTGGACGACCTTTCCACCGAGCTTCTCCACGACCGGCCGAACGGCGCTGATGCGGTCTTGTGGTTGTGCGACCAAATTGGCCCAAGCTTCCGGCGTGTAACCGACTTGCAGTAGATAACTGGACATACGGTACTCCTTTACGTGATCTCGATGATAGTACCCGAGTCCGCCGGACGCAAGGGGAGTTAACCTGAAGAACGGATGCGGATCTTGGGAATCGAGTCTTCGTGTGACGAAACCGCGGCGGCGGTGGTGGAAGACGGTGCGCGGATTCTATCCTCCGTGGTTTCTTCCCAGATGGCGACCCACGCAAAGTACGGCGGCGTTGTGCCGGAGCTGGCCTCGCGCGAGCATTTACGCGCGATCGTGCCGGCGGTGCGCCTGGCGCTGGAAGAGTCCTCGACGCGGCTGGAGGATCTCGCCGCGATCGCGGTGACACAAGGGCCGGGACTGGTCGGATCGCTGCTCGTCGGCATCACCTACGCCAAGGCGCTGGCCCTCGCGCGAAATCTGCCGCTGATCGCGGTGAATCATATTGAGGGACACATCCACGCGGTCGCCAGCCAGAACCCGATCGAGTGGCCCGCGCTGGCGTTGGTGGTGAGCGGCGGCCACACGCATCTCTATGAGGTTCGTGAGGGGTTCCACTATCGGCTGCTCGGCAAGACCCGCGACGATGCCGCCGGCGAAGCCTTCGACAAAGTCGCTAAGCTGCTGGGCTTCGGCTATCCCGGCGGGCCACTGATCGACACGCTGGCCCCGCATGGGGATCCCCGTGCCGTCCGTTTCACGCTTGCGCGCATGAAGGGCAACACGCTCGACTTCAGCTTCAGCGGACTGAAGACGGCGGTGCTGCGCTGGGTGGAAGCGCGCGATCTCTCGCAAGAAATCGCCGCCCGGCGCCAGTTACTCGTAGCGAATCACCATCCGACCGCTGAGGAGTGGCAGCGAGTGACGCCACGCGCGACCCTCGATCTGCTGGCGTCGTTCCAGCACACCGTCATTGAAGAGCTGTTGCGCCGCGCTGTTCGATCCGCCGAGGAGATCGGCGCGCGCAGTCTGATTATTTCGGGTGGAGTGGCGTGCAACTCCGGTCTTCGTGCCGCGACGGAAGCAAGCCGGCTGCCCTACCCGGCGTTCTTCCCCGCCGCGGGCCTCTCCACCGACAATGCCGCCATGATCGCCGCGGCCGCGTTCCCCAAGCTCGCCCGCGGTGAGTTCGCCGATCTAGCGCTACGCGCGCAAGCCAATCTCGCCCTGGCGTAACAAATTCACTGTGTGCATCTTGCTTCCTGTGCACCACTGACTGTTGCACCACTTGCTGCACAACCGAGCTGTTACACCACGATCTGTTGCACATTTTGACTGGGTGACGTGGGGCAGCCAGTCATGGCGGCGAGCCGGCCTCCAGGCCGGCTTTTCCCTCGTTCGTTTTCGCGCTGGACCACAAGTACCGCTCCGGCGCATCCACCAGACCCGCCTTCACCGGGTTGTTCTCAAT
>JBGPHB010000878.1:0-2796 GCA_041484155.1 Bryobacteraceae bacterium | reverse complement strand
TGTTGCTCAAGCAGCGTACAGTCGCGTTGCTGACGTTGGCCCGCAGCGAACCGCGCGGGTCGGTGTTCTTGAACAGATACGATACCGGATCGCTGATCCACATTTCGTACCAGATTCCGATGCCCATCGGGGCGCCTTCCTCGGAATTGACCGATTCACTGCGGCGGTACTCCTGGTCGATCCGCAGGTCCAGCACATGGCACTCGCCCAGCAGGTTGATGATGAAAGCCGCCGGTCCGATCTCGAGTGGAAGAATGTACAGGCCAGGCTCGCTGATCGTCTTCACTACTTTGCCGAATAGCACGTACACCCGGCAGGTCCGCTCCTCGACGATGGCGTAGAGGCCGAAGAGACGGGCCAGCATCAGCACGGTCGGCATGCCGGCAAGCAGCGCCACGAACGTTATCAAAGCGGCAATGATCGTTGGCATATTATCTCCGCGCCTCCAGGTAGACGTCTTGAGCTTTGTCGTACAGCCTCAACCGCACGTTCCGCAGGTAGGCGTCGAGAACGGCCGGCCCGGCGCGGTACAGTTCCGACAGCTCCGCCGCAAGCAACTTGAGGGGCTCCATTTCCGCCTGCGCTTTCAGCGTCTCGATTTCCACCGCGCGCTTGGACTGCTCGATCTTCTGGTCGGCCGACGCCTGCGCCAGGCTGATGTCGCTCGAGACCTGGTTGTGCGCCGTATTGATCGCCGCAAGGGCCGATTCCACCTCCGGCGGCGGATCGATTCCCGTGATCAGCGACGCATCCAGCTCGACGCCATACCGCGCCGGCGCCGACCGGCATTCGTGATCCATGTACTCGTTCAAGTCCCGCAGGTTCTTGCGCAGATCGTTGATCGAGACTCCCGTCACTTCCTTGGCCGACAGGCCCGCGGCCGGCGCGGTCCCTTCCACCGCCAGCGCAATCGGTTTCGCCTCGAAGTTGGCAATCCGCTGCCGCAGCACGGATACGAAATACCCCATCACGTGTACGATCGGTTTCTTGATCCCGAACAGGAACGCGTACAGGTTTTTCTCGCTCACGCGGTATCGGATCTGCCCGGTCAGGCCCGTGTTGAGCTGGTCCTTGGTCACCGCCTCCAGCCGGGTCCCCCCGTCATTCGCCGTAGGGTCTTCGATGTCGAGCGCCATGTTGATGGTGGTGGTGGCGATCCGGACCTTGTGCACTTTCTCCCACGGCATTTTCAGATACGGGCCGCCGGGTGGAATCACTCGCACTTGGGGAAATGTGTAACGCGAGCGCTCCTCTTCGCGAAGGTATCCGGAGATGGGATCGTCGAGCGTGGTTTTCCCGGGGATGCGCTCCGCTCTTCCAAAGCTGGTCTTCACCGCACGCTCGTTCTGATCCACCGTGTAGATTCCTGTCAGCACCAGGCGCAACAGAAACCAGAGAAAGAAGCCGAGCAAACATCCGATCAGTATTTCCATGGCGAAATCCTCGTGGGGCCGCGATTCTTGGCGGCAAGCCAGCTTTCTAGCTGGCTTTCTTCGCTCGTCGCGATGTAGCTGTCAGTTTCAAGCAAAGAAAAGCCAGCATGAAAGCTGGCTCGCCGCCAGGAATGGCGACCCCACCGTGCATTCCAAACAGGACTGCGAATTCCGTACCGCTTCCTGCATTGGAACCTTACTAAGTATACTCACGCGGAGCCGCCCAGGAAGATCAACTCGATCGAATGCCAATCCCACGATCGACACCCGCCGCGGCTTGGCTGCGGCGATGATGTGGATGGCGCCGGTCCCAATCTGGTAGCGCGTAGTCTCGCGACCGGCGGCGCTTTAGCCCGCCCGCCCCACGGTTCATACGAGCCTCTCCAGCGGGACTGAAGTCCCGTGCAGGCTGAAGCCAGGCTGCCAGCCTGCGGCCGATTGTCAATCGGCCTTTCACAGTTTGCGCTGCATCGCAAGTGGCCGGTTGCCAACCAGCCTGCCCCACATGGCACATGCAGTTTCCACCGCCTCGGAATGCTCAGTGACCTCGGGAGGTCAGGAAAAGGTCATAAGAAAAGGTCATAACGTCAGCTTGCGTGAGGTCGATGTTTTCGGATATACTACCGCCAATTGCCGTTACCAACGAAGATCATCAGGAGACATGTTCCATGGATAAGAACTCAGCCTTCAAGGTGATGCTGGTCGCATGGCTGGCCGGCCTCAGCATTCCGGTTTTTGCGCAAACACAACTCGGCCGGATCATTGGCCGGGTCACCGACGCTTCCGACGCAGTGGTTCCGGACGCGACCGTCTCAGCCTCATTTCCCCTTACGGGAGCGACGTTTGCCACCAAGAGTAACGGCGAGGGCTACTACGTGCTTCCGAATCTGCAGTACGGACGCTACAGCGTGACGGTAACGAAGGCGGGTTTCGCGTCGTACAAAGTGGACGAAGTTGGAGTCGCGTCCTCAACCGCGACAACACTCAACGTGAAGCTCGCCGTTACGGTGACCTCGACGAGTATCGAGGTCAAGGCCGCGCCGGTACTGCTGCAAACGCAAGAGCCTACCGTAGCAGTGAATGTCGAGGAAAAGCTGATGAGGGACGCGCCGATACCGGTATCCGGTAACGCGCGCACCGCTTCCCAGTACATGCTCTTGTCACCCACCGTGCAATACGTCAACGGGAACTCGACCGGCGCCGGTGGCGGCAGGATGTGGGAAATGGCAGTGTCGCTGGACGGCTTGCCGACGGACGTCGATGCGTCCATGCAAACGAATGGGATGAGCTTCGAGCCTTCCGTTGAATCCATCGGAGAATACAAAATGATCGTGAATTCCGCGCCTGCCGAATACGGCCGGCA
>JBGPHB010000877.1:0-2801 GCA_041484155.1 Bryobacteraceae bacterium | reverse complement strand
CTCGCCCAGCGCCGATCCTGGCGCCCGGTTCGGGTCGTGCACCGGTTTCTTATATGGATATCGTCAACGCGCTGCTGGCCGCGGACGTCGATCCCAGTCCCGAGCTCAATATGCATCGCCCCAGCCGTGGGGGCAACAGCGGACGCTTCATCGATCCCCTTCTGAGTACGGGGTGCACGCCACTATTGCGCGCGACCATGGGCGGCGACATGGAAGTGGTGCGATCGCTTCTCGCGAAAGGCGCGTCACCCAACGTCAACGACATGGGGCTGACCGCGTTCCTGGTTGCGGCCGGTGTTGGAACCGGTAACCGGGGAGGAACTGGCCTTGCCGCCGAGGCGAGCGCCGGGGGACCGGCGAATACGGCGCTCATGGACCTGCTCCTTCAACACGGCGCCGATGTCAATGCTCAAGTCACCGGCACGAAAACTTATTCCATGCGTATCGCCCGCGCCCCGTCTGCGAACGAAGGCATGACGGCTCTCCACGCAGCGGCGCAGGCGGGCAAGACGGACCTCATTCGCTACCTGCTTGAGAAGGGAGCCAATCCCGAGCTCATCGACAGTAACGGCAACAAGCCTATCGATCTGGTCGGGACTGGAGCGCCAGGCAGAGGGGCTCCGGCGCCTGCTACTGAGGGCGGGGGTCGCGGTGCTGCGGCAGGTAGAGGCGTCAGCCCAGCACCTGTGGCCGAGATCCGCACCCTTCTTCAGAACGCGGCCTCCAGGAAATAGCTTGCTGTTCGCTACCTCGTCTCGAGCCTCCAGCTGTCTATTGGCGCTTCTTGCTGTCCCGCTTGCGGCCCAGAGCGTCGATCGACTGGTAGGGAAGAACGTATCGATCAAACAGGCCAACTATAAAGGCCGGAGTGCCATCCAGGTCATGGCCACCCCCGCGGCCGCGAATGCCACTTCGTATGCCGTGGTCAAGGACGCACTATTTCGCGACGGCGCCATCGAAGTGGATCTAGCCGGCCAACCGGCCGCTGGCGCAGGCGATGGCGCGCGCGGGTTCATTGGCATCGCTTTTCGGCTCCAGGGCGATGGAAGCTACGAGTACATCTATCTCAGACCCACAAACGGCCGAGCCGATGATCAAGTCAGGCGGAATCACTCCACGCAATACAGTTCGCACCCGGATTTTGACTTTGCCCGATCGCGGCAGGAGGCGCCTGAAAAGTACGAGTCGTACGTTGATTTGCAGCCCGGCGCCTGGACCAAGTACAAGATTGTAGTGGAAGGCCGCAAAGCGCGCCTCTACGTACACGGAGCGGAGCAACCCTGCCTCATCGTCAACGATTTGAAGCTCGAACCGCGGGCGGGCGGAGTCGCATTGTGGGTCGGGCCTGGTACGGATGGCTATTTTTCTGATCTGAAGATTACGGCCAAATGACAATGGCGCCTGCCTCGCGGACTCTATCCCCCAGGCGGCTAAACACTTGCGGCGGTGCTTGGCAGTTGCATAGAATCGAGTCTTGGATAATCGGAAGATGATGTGCCGGCGGCTGCTCATCGCGGCGCTTCTCCTGCAGATTGGCGCGCGCGCCCAGTGGCTAAACTACCCGGAGCCCGGCATACCGCGGCTGAAAGACGGAAAACCGAATCTCTCCGCTCCGGCGCCTCGCGGTGCGGACGGCAAGCCGGATCTGACGGGCGTGTGGGCGCACGAGCTCACTCCGTCCGCTGAATTCAAACGCATCCTCGGCGCCGCGTACGAGACCGAGTCGAAAGCTGCACTGATCGGGATGGAACTCGAAACCGTGCACAAGTACGGGATCAACATCCTGGCTGATTTGAAGCCCGAAGAGTCCCCGGTGGGGCCCGAGGGAGCGGCGGCTATTAAGCGGCGAGCCGCCGAGCGCCGGGTCGACAATGTTTGCCATGGCGAGTATGGCTGGCCTGTGGCAGGGCTGCTCGCCGAACCATTCAAAATCGTCCAGGCGCGCAAAGAGACGATGATTCTGTACGAAGTCGACGGCCTGCACCGCCAGGTTTTCGTGGATGGACGCGCATTTCCAGCCACCTTCGAGTTTCCGGCCTATCTCGGATATTCCGTCGGCCACTGGGAGGGCGACACCTTTGTCGTCGAGTCGCGCGGCTTCAACGACCGGACGCCGCTCGATGCCATGGGGCATCCCCGTAGTGAAGCTATGCATGTGACGGAGCGTTTCCGCCGGCGCGATTTCGGACATCTGGATACCGAGATGACCTTCGACGATCCTCAGTTGTACACCCGGAAGTTCACGGTCAAGGTCGCCTACGAGCTCGTTCCGGACAACGATATCTTCGAGATGTTCTGCGGGCAGAACGAGAAGGATCGTATTCACATGGTCAAGTAAATGTTCGCATAGGAATTGATGCGAGTAACAGGAAGGAGATCGGTATGATCCGTGTGTTTCATGTCTCTATTGCTTTGGTGGCGAAGTGAATCGCCTCGGACAAGTCGCCAGCCAAACCGCTGCTTCAGAAGTTTGAATCGCTGCTGATGCTTCAACCCCCGCGGTTGAATGTCGCGGCTACCTACACGCAGACTCAGCAACGGATGGGGCCCCGCCACTTAGGCTTCGCAGAGATTTACTCCGCCCAAAATCCGCGTTCATCCGCGTTGATCGGCGGCCAATAAGAGTTTTGAGAAGTATTGGTCAAGGGCGGCACATAAATACTGGCCGCTGATGAACGCCGATGAACGCGGATGCTCTGCTTAGACCGAAGTTCTTGCTCTCAATGAGTTGAAGTTGTTTGTTTTGATGTGTGAAGACGTTTCTTGAGCCCGATAAAGTAGGCATGTACAGCTTGTACTCT
>JBGPHB010000876.1:0-2805 GCA_041484155.1 Bryobacteraceae bacterium | reverse complement strand
TAGCGGTTGCAGCGATTGCGTGTCGTACCAATTGTAGAAGTGACCCCGGTTGCGTTCCAGGCGTTCCAAGGTGTGGAACGTACTCCGCGTCCGCTCGATCAGTTGTCCGGCCGAGATGTAGCCGAAATCGTATGCGGATAGATTCGCCAGCAGCGAAAGTCCTATGTTGGTGGGCGAGGTGCGATGGGCGAGCACTGCGACCGGGTGCTCCTGGTAATTATCGGGCGGCAGCCAGTTATCTTCCGCGCCGACGAAGGTCTCAAAGAACGCCCAGGTCTTACGGGAAATGTTCCGCAGAAACGCGATCTGGCCGGTGGTCAGGCTTGCTTCCCTGCGCACGGGCGACCCGCTGATCCACCAGGCGATGACGGGGGAAGTAAACCACAGGTATAATACGGGCGCAGCCAAACCTAAGGCGCCTGGGCGTGAGATCGCCAGATCGATCGCGACGGCCGTGGCAAGCACAGGGCCGATCCACATCGATCGGCAGGTCGAAGCAAGGTCTGCGGCGCCATTCGTATTCACGTCAGCCGAAGTATTCCACTCGAGGAGTCGTCTTCGTGTGATCAACATCCTCAGCGAGGTGCGCACAATTGCGTCCAGGTTCGATAATGCCTCATAGGGGAGGCACGCGAGTGTAAACATCACTTGAGAAAGACGCCGGACGAGCGAATGCGCCGTGGAAGCGAAATGCTGGCTTAGCCGCATATCCTCCGGCTTTCGGAGCAGGTCTGGAATAGCGGCAATTATAGGTGGAATCAGGATGATTCCGATTGCCGATAGCGTCCATAGCCAAGCCGGATTAAGCGCTGTCCAGCCCAGCGCCAGGAGGATTGTCAAACCTGGTGGCACGAGACTACGCCGCACGTTGTCGAAAATTTTCCATCGCGACAGTCCGGAAAGCGGATTCTTCTGACGTTTGGCGCCCAGCCCGGGGACTCCAGGCAGCAGCCACCGCGCAATCTGCCAGTCTCCGCGAATCCAGCGGTGTACACGCGATGCGTCGGCGCTGTAACGGGATGGGTACTCTTCGTAGAACTGCACATCGCTCAGCAGCCCCGCCCGCGCGTAGCACCCTTCCAGCAGATCGTGACTGAGGATCCGGTTCTCGGGAAAACGGTCACCGAGCGCCCGCTCGAACGCATCCACGTCGTAAATGCCCTTGCCGATGAACGAGCCCTCGCCAAAAAGGTCCTGATAAACATCGGAGATGGCGCGCGTATAAGGATCGATGCCCGGCTCGCTCCCGAATAGTCGCGCATACCGCGATAGTCCCTTGACCGGCAAGCTCACGGACAGGCGCGGCTGGAGAATGCCGTATCCCTCCACCACGCGCTGCTTTCCCTCGTCATACCGGGGGCGGTTCAGCGGGTGCGCCATGGCGGCTACACATTGCCGTGCAGAATCGCGCGGCAGTTGTGTATCGGTATCGAGGGTGATGACGTACTTCACGCTCGATAGAATTTCGGTGGCGCCGGCGACAAGCGCGAAGCAATCTCTCGAGGAACCGCGAAGAAGCGAGTTCAGGTCCGAAAGCTTCCCTCGTTTGCGTTCGTAGCCCATCCAGGCCCGCTCCCGTGGATTCCACCGGCGCGGGCGATGAAACAGGAAGAATCGATCGCCTTTCGCGGCGATGTACTTTTCATTCAGCTCTTCAATTCCCGTCCTGGCCGAGCGCAACAAGGGCTCGTCCTCCGGAGTTGTCTCCGCGTCCGCGTCTCGAAAATCGGTTAAAAGACCAAAGTGAAGAGATCCATCCTGATTCGCCAGGAAGCGGACCTCGAGCGCTTCGAGCAACTGCTTGAGATTCTGGTCGCTGACGAGCAGCGTCGGGATCACTACCAGAGTGCGCGATTCCGGCGGAATGCCTAGAGCGAAGTCCATTCGCGGTAGTTTATCGGGCCGCGCCAGCATTGTCGCCGCCCAGTTCACCAGCGCGACCGCCAGGTGACTTGCACATAGCGCCGAGAGGACACCGACGATCACGAGCGCCGCGCGGTCGAGCCCACTGCCGCGAGCCGCTTCGGTTAGCCCGGCAGCGAATATCATCGTCATGAGCAGGATTGGGCTTAAATAGATCGATAAAGGAAATCGGCCTGCCAGCCGGTGGAGGGCGTCGGTAGCGGAGCTGCGCGCCGCGGCCGTTTGTTCGAGCTGTGGCAACCCTTTGTCGATCAGGTAGAAGCCCACGTGCGCCGCGCGATCGTCGCCGTCGGGGCTTGCCGGGCTTGCTGCAGCGCCGCGCGCCAACTGTATGGCTTTCCGCGCCACTTCGTATTCCGATAGCCGACTGCTCCTGGCGATCTTCTCGACTACGTGGCGGTAACGATCGCGAGTGGGGAAATCCATCCTGCCATACGTTCCGCTCGGATCCTGGCGTAACATCCGCTCGACCACGCTCATGCTCTCGACGAACTCCCGCCAGTCCATCGCGCTGAGAAATCGTAAGCTGCCGATCGTGTTACTGATGGAGACCTGGTCACCGGCCTGCTGCTGAACTTCCGACTGAACCAGTTGCTCAATCGTCAGGCTGTCTTCCGAGAGACGCTGCTCGACCCAGGTGAGCGGCAATGCCAAAGCTGAGCTCTGCCCTTGCAGCCGGCGCGCCAGTTCCGCGACGAACGAGCTCACCATCGGCGGGTTCGACCGCGCCATGTCCGCGATCACCACGATCAGGCTCTTCGGATCCTTGGCCGCGACTTCCGTCATCTGGTCGGCCCAGGAAACCGCCACGTTCCGGTCAATTCTGTTCGCGGCGAGCCGGGCTCCGATCCGGCGGAGGTTCTCGATCAGCGCCAGACGGAG
>JBGPHB010000875.1:0-2814 GCA_041484155.1 Bryobacteraceae bacterium | reverse complement strand
GGTCTTGAACTCGACTCCGCTGCGCGCGACCAGATAGTCGGCCTTGTTCCAGACACCGATGGTCGCCAGGGCTTGCGGGACATAAAGCGCGTTGGCAATCGGTAACGCGTTGATCTTTCTTAGGACGTCTCCGGCGCGCAGGCCGGCGTTGGCCCCGCCGCCATCGGGAAACACGCGAAGAGCCTGCACCCTGCCGTCGCGATCGACCCAGGTGACACCGTCATCGGGGAGATGGAAACTCCACTGCTGCGTAAAATTGATGCTGGCGGAAACGGCAGCCGCCACGGTCAGGATCGTCAAGATCGCCGTGGAGAGCTGAAATTTTAGTTCCTGCAGCATGGTTTGGCCCTAGTGGAGACACAACACGAGACGCGCGTTTTCATTGCACGTTCCGTGCCAGCCCCGTGATTTCCTCTTTCTCCAAGAATAGCTTAATTTTCATTGTACTTACAAGCTTTCGGGCGGACCGCGATTCGGTTTTTGGGATATGAGCACTATGGGGAAGTGTAACAGGTGGGGCGGACCCCGGAATTTTGAAGATCCACTCGCGACGGCGCAGGAAAGCAGCATCTATGAAGAAGACGAAAACCAGCCCCGTTTTCAAAAGAAATTGAGGCCCTGCCGAGCAGTCTAGCTTTTTTTTGCTTTCTTAACCTTGGTGGCCTTCGGTTGCGTTTCCCCTTCGGAATCTTCAGGAGAGGCGGGCGCCGGATCCACCTTGGCGAGCACCTCCTGGAAAAGCGCTTGCTTTCGCAGGTCCACCTTTGGCGGAGGCGCCTGCTCACGCCTGTAATCGTGATCGGAGTGACAGGTTCTGCACCGCACCTTGGCCGGATCGGCATTCAGCATGGAAACGATCGCATGGTTCATGATCTGCTTGCACTTGACGCAATAGTCGTCAATGATGTCGCCCAGACGGTATTCCCGCATGTCAGTCTCCGTGTATTGGCCGTGCGATAACAACAATAGCACCTCCTTAGACAGCCTCGCAGGCGCCCGCCGGAGGTCCTGCTGCAACCGGCGCCGATTCCAGGCCCGTCTTCACTTCCGGCACGATCCACTGCGCGGCGTCGAATCCCACGTACTTGCAGATGCGCAGCTCGCCGAACGGCGTCTCCAGCAGATCGCCCACGCGCAGCGGGGTCCCGGCGTCCAGTAATGCCTTCCAGGCGGCGTATTCATTCGCCGCCTCGATCGAAGCGCCCTCGTCATAATCCTTGCGTTTGATCTGGGTGGCGCCGGAAACATGCGGCGCCCAGCGGAACTGCTGACTGGCTTGTTCCTTCATTCGATAGATGCGATAAGCGGCCATAGGGATACCAGAACATTGTAAAGGGAAAATGTTTCACGCGCAATCCCACTGGCGGCGAATCGATTCCAGGGCCGCGGCCGCATCCCGCTCGCCCATCTCGATCCAGCGCCTGATCCGCTCTTCGCGCCACCTCGCTCCGTCCAACATTTTTCCGAGGGGATCCTTGGGTGCGATCATGACAACATCCAGACCTTCCGCTCGCGGCGGAGCATTACCGGCCATCTTGCCGATGGCCCGCACTGCCTTGATCAGCAGCGCAACTCCCGGCGGCGGGATGAATCTCGAGGCATTCACGGCGATCACGCGCATGGCGCCCATCGCCACCGCCGCCCAGATTGGGGTGGCTTCGAGAAGTCCGCCGTCACAGTACAGCCGTCCGTCGATACGAAGCGGAGCGAACCCGACCGGCACGGCGCAGGAGGCCACCAGATGCCGCCAGGTGACATCGCCGTTACTGACCAGCTTACGGCGAAGCGCAGGCAATTCGACCAGCGCGACACCGTACTCCTTTTGGAGCTTGAAGTTGTTCACCAGGAATTTCGCGGTGGCTTCGAGCGCAGAAGGGTTGAACAGGCTCCGCCACCGGTCCCACGGAACGCGATGCGTCATCAAGTCGCCGCTAGCGGGATCGAGCCAGCGCCGCTCCAGTTCCTCGGCTGGCGCACCGGACGCAATGTACCAGCCGCTCAGCGCGCCAACGGACGCGCCGATCACGATATCCGGCGAGATCTCGCGGCTCAGCGCCTTCCATGCCCCCGCCTGATAGGCGCCGAACATGCCGCCTCCGGAAAGAACCAGCGCGGTGGATTTCGGATTTCGGATTTCGGATTTCCGCAGTGTACTGCCCACGTTCGGGACTGTCATCAATTCCCCCGGCAACCGGAATCCGACATCCGAAATCCGGAAATCAGCGACAATGGAAACATAGCATGAAGTTTGATCCAACCGCTTATGGCCCGGCTGTCGCCGCCATTCTCGCGCTGGACGGCAATGGCGAACGCCTCATGCCTCTGGCCTCGGGCCGCTGCTCGTCTCCCGAGGCGCTGGCGAAGATTCAAGCAGTATCTCCCGCGGCGTTGTTCCCCCATTCCCATGCGCCGGAAGCCGCCCTGAGCGGACTGTATCTCTACTTCTCGTGTATCGATCAAGCGCATGAGACGGCCCAGTCCGTCCATACGCCGGACGGCGCCTATTGGCACGGAATCGTACACCGTCAGGAGCCCGATCCGGACAACGCCCGCTACTGGTTTCGCCAGGTGGGCTCGCATCCTGTTTTCCCCGAGCTGGCCAGGAGAGCCGCGGAGATTGGACTGCCAAGTCGGGACCAGCCCGATCGGTGGGACCCCGTTCGATTCATCGAGATCTGCGGCCGCGCGAACCGGGAGCCCGCCTCGACGCTGGCCCGGATGGCGCTCGAAACGCAACGAGCCGAGTGGCAGCTTCTCTTCGACTACTGCGCTCGAAGGGGGAGTGACGCCCTTTGAAGAAGATTCTGATCCCGT